>NZ_JTLD01000069.1 GCF_000798815.1 Alistipes sp. ZOR0009
AAAGAAACGAAGCAAAGAAAATCCTGTCGAGGCTTAACTCGCAGGCTGCGGCGTAGGGCCAATGCCCTCAAAATGTGCTAGCACGCGCGCTGAAGGGCTCTGCAATGCTCCATGTTGTGGTTGCTCCGCCCGCTTCAAACAGAACCCTCGACGGGGATGGTGTGGCTAGCGCCACCTTTACTACGGATGGAGGATTTTTTCTTTTAATTGCATTAGCTGCCGGATGAAGTTTGCCTGTTATAGGATTTATATTTTAGATATACATCCCACATTGAAAAAAAGGTATAAGTTTTATGTGATTTTTTTTTGCGCCAAAAAAGGAATGGCAAGAAAAGCCTTTTAAATGATGGCAGATTAATCTATAATTCTTTACTTTCTCTTCATTTCTAGAAATGCAGAAAAAGAAAACCCTCCGTTCGGTATAATTTTCTATGTTATGAACGGAAGGCTTTGCTTTTTATTTTAGCGGGTTTGTTTTGGCCTATTTCTCATTAATCGATTATGATATGTTGCAATCAGATCGCTAGCAAAAAATGTTGCAGATGATAGGAGTAGGCATTGTGTAAAACTTAGATCTTGAGATTTGATGAATAAAATTAACCAACCTATGATAATCCATTGTGCTAAATAAATAGATGTTACATTTCGGCTCCACCTATTTATGAAAGTAAGTGCTTTGTTGGGTAGTACCTTACTGAGGTGGTATAGTATGTATATCCAAACTAATACAAATGAAGTAAAAACAATGTTTTCAGGAAGGTGGTGATGGTAGTAATAAAAATCACTGTAATCATTTAGATTTATAATCTGGGGCTTATACAGTAATCCTGCTAGCATTATCAGTAATGCTGTTCCAAAACAGTAAAGATAAAATATCGATTTATTCAAACTTCGTATTTGATACCATCCCCAGACATATCCCGCTATAGGGTAAAATATCCATGTAAGAAATGGGAAAAACGAAATTTTACTTGAGCCCCAAATTAGTCCGCTTAAAGCAGCAGGTATCTTGCTCTCGAATTGAATGGGGCAAAGTTGCTGATTGATGAGAGCAAAAAGTAGCCCTAAGGCAATTAGTATGACATGGTTGATTTTATAGTAAATTACTAAACCGAAAAACAGCAATGCTAACCCCGCAAATTGGAGGATATCTATAAACAAGAGATTGCTTACAGCATTGTTTAGCATCTCACTATTTCCTGATTTGAACCAAAGAATAGTATAAGGTACTACACCTCTTAATATAGAGAGCAGATAGCCGACTAAAACGAGCATAATACCCCTTCTAAAAAGTTGCGCAGGGGCTGTTTTGTTTGAATAGTTAATTCCAACGCCGAGTAAAAACATAAAAACAGGAGCTGCAGGCACCTCTCCCAGTATGTCAATAATTTCTGGAGAAAAAGACGTATATGCTTTAGGTGATAAAAAATACTCTTGTACATGGACAAAGACCATAAATACAACAGCTAGTCCTCTGGCCAAGTCAAGTTCTATTTGTCTACCAATGTTGACTGGTATGTTAGAAAAATACGTATTCATATATGGCGACTCTTATTCTGTATCAATTAATCTTTCAGCTGCAAGGTAGCCCGATTCAACGGCAGATTCAAACGTAGGGTAGATCATGCTGTCTCCTGCTAAGAGTAAAGTTCCATAATTGATTTTGTCTAGCTTTAGCAACCTTTCATATGCGCCTAAGGTCATTACAGGATATCCATAAGGGAAATGCTCTATATCATAGCCTGTGATTTTTTTACTTGCACCAGGAAAGATTCTGTCTAAATCAGCATATACCTTACGCATTAGTTCAGCATCGCTCATTTTATCTAACGAATGATCGTCGGAGCTATGAGGCGCTATATATGCTGAAATAATATATGTTTCTGGAACTTTTTTTTCATAATATTTTTCAACCCAAGTCGCATCATATATATCAGTAAAGAAGTAATCATCAGGTACTGCTAAATCAAATGCTTTGTCAAATATTGGTGTTTTTGAAAACATCGCAACAGTGGCATAAGAGGCAAACTTGATCTGTGCAATTAAATCCTTCTTTTCTTGAGAAATCAAGGTAGGTGCAAGTTTGAGTGCAAGAGGAGCAGGAACTGCTAAGACAACTTTGTTTGCCATTACAATTTTAGTGCTGTCGTTTTTGTCTTTATAAACAACTATATAATATTTACCTTCCTTTTTTACCTCTACTACGTTGCTGCTGAGCCTTAATTTTTGAGACATAGTTTCGGCTAAACGCTCTGTGAGTTGGGTAAGTCCTTTCGTAAAGGTATACGATCCGGATTCTTCTTTCAACGCGTCCTGATATTCATTTTCGATATCAAAGTCGTTGGAAATATTATTCAAATCATCTTTATCATAGTCAAATGCTGCTTCAGGAATAAAGCTAAGTGCTGATATATTGTCAAGCGATGCTCCAAATAAGCCTCGTGAGGTTACATTATATTTATCGATATAGATGTTTTTAAAATTATTGCGCTGCAACCAACTTTTTGCAGTTGTATTGTCTAGCTCTTTAGTTTCATTGGTATACTTAATTTCAGGCACTTCATCGTACTTTTCATTTTCCTTAATTAGCAGATTGACAAATCGCTTGTATTCATCTACGCTACTACCATTTATTAGATATCTTTCAATGCCATTCGAACCATAGTAAAATGTTTTTCCGTCAAAATAGGCATCCATTGGCGATGGAATTTCTTTTGGCTCTAACCCAATATTTTTGATCATTTTTGAAAGTCGATTTTCTGGATCTCCCAGATATTCCGCTCCTTTGGCGTAGCTGAAGTTATTGCGAACTCCAGAAATCGCTCGACCTCCTACCGAATTTCGCTTTTCTAAAATCAAAAAATCTCTATTTCCAAGATAATGTCCGCAGCTAAGGCCAGCAATGCCCCCTCCAATAATAACAATGTCATGATGTTCAACGCCATTTATCTCATTTGAATAATCGGGCTCTGCTTTGCTGCACGAGCTGAATAGTAGAGCAGTAATAGTTGCTATTACTGCTAGCTTACTTTTGAGAGTCATCTTCATTTTCCTAGTTTTATTTGAGTTAATAATTGATAGAAAAAGTTTTGTGCAAAATTTAGATGTGATTTTGCATTTTCATTACTGTCTGTACGGCTTGAATATGCATTAACGCGAAAGGTTGGATCCCGTAAGGAACATTTTCTGCTATTTTATGAATGTCATGGTAGGGGATATGTCCACTTATGAGGTCAATCGAAACTTTGTCTACTTAATGGTAAAGTTCTTTTCAACTTCATGTTTGGACATCCTTTTTTTGACGCATATCACATTGTTTTGGGCGCAAAAGTAGAAGATGCTATGTGCTTATGAGTGTATAATTATAATTATAGACAAGTAAAATAGTCCTGATTTATAAATTAAAATATTTAAAAATCAGTAGTTTGCAGGTGTAGTTCCTACGAAACGTTTAAAGGCGATGTAGAATGCTGATTTTGAATTAAACCCTGCTTCAAATCCGATAGCCGTAAGAGTATAGTTTTTATATTCTGGATGGCGAAGAAGTCGTTTGGCCTCTTCAATACGATATGAGTTTATAAATTCAGAAAAGTTGCAATTGAAGTTTTCGTTAATTAGCTGGGATAGGATGTGGGGCTGTACTTCAATTAGCTCAGATAGTTTTTTAAGGGTGATTTGAGAGTCTAAATAAGGTTTATTCTGTATTATAAACATTTTAAGCTTTTCGGCTAATTCTTTTGAAGATTCCTCGTTTAGACGCGAATTTTTATATCGTTCCTTAGAGGAAGAAACATCGACTGCATTTTGGGACCATATAAGTTCATTGTATCCGATGCTAAATAGTAAAATGATAAGCGATATATAAACGATATAATAAACAAACTCAGGGGTTGGTATATTTATAACTGCTAAAATGGAAATAGAGGCTTCTACTATGTAAAAAGCTAGCAGCATTGATACAATAGTGCGAAGGGCTGATAAATCTACAGTTTTTACGTTTGAATAATTATCAAGTACTCCTTTGTGGTATTTTTTTAGAATTATCAAGGTTGGCAATATAAAAGATAGGTTAACAATAGATTCGATGAACCATTCTAGTGAATTTCCAATAAATCCATCCCCTTCTTTCATATACTGTTGAACATCATTAAGTCTATATTCGTGACCTTGGAAGAAAAAGATGCTGTAATACGTGAAATAAGCCAATAAGGGAAGCGTCATTATTAGATCCCTTTTTCGAAAAGAGGCTTTTCGGGCAATTATATTCTTGACATAAAGAAATATGCAGAATCCTAGAGCCATATTAAAGGGTTCGAGCATGTATGCCCAATCTACAATATTCAATATTAGTCCTGTATCATATCCGAAATCATTAAGCAAACGCAAAGAAAGTAACGTGATGCAAATAATAAGAGGTATGTTGAATAGTCTTTTTTCTTTTTTTAAAAGGAGTAAAACGGCTAAGAAAAAGCCTTGCGAAGCTCCAGCTAAAGTTATTAGGTCTATAAAACTTAGATTCATATAGTTTCTTTGCGAAAGGAGTGCATTTCTTATCGTGTATTGCAACCTGATTTCATTAGAACGAAAGTAGATTATTCGGTTAATCTTTGCAATACTTATTTTAAACCACAGCCTTATAATCTTCTATTTTGGGAGTGTATTTTGTTCCAATTTTTTCGATTCCTTTTTTGCGCCAAAAAAGGAATGGCAAGAAAAGCCTTTTAAATGATGACAGACTAACCTATAAAACATAACGTTCTCTTCATTTCTTTTTAGGAAAAAAGAAACGAAGCAAAGAAAATCCTGTCGAGGCTTAACTCGCAGGCTGCGGCGT
>NZ_JTLD01000070.1 GCF_000798815.1 Alistipes sp. ZOR0009
AGCCGACGGTGCGAGTTAATTTTCGCCCTGTTTTTTGTGCTACTTTTTTGCGCCAAAAAAGTAGCGGGAAGAAAATAGTAGAATGCAGTTGCTCCTATCAACAGCTGCGCTTTGCTTTTTTGCTACTTTTGGATGGCGGGCTACAGAATTTCAATAATACTCTTATTTCCTCTTAGTCGGATAAGAGTGGCGATGGATAAGCTAGTATTCTGCAAAAGGGGACCTCAAAGTAAGGGCCCCTTAAGGAATATCGTTTCTGAGTTGTTCTTACTTAACCTTAATAACTACCGTTTTTGTTTCAATAGTGCTAAGCGGTTCAATGCCTCGACTTTCTTTAAATAGAAGGGTGTCGATGCCCGCCTTACTCCCTTTGAACTTCCATATTGCATATACTGGAGCCCCGCATATGTCAGGATCGGAGGTGGTACTTTCTGTTCTGATTTCGATGCATTTAATTTTTTCGCATTTATTGCCGTTGGTCCATTGCCAGCGGTAACCTCCGTCACTATGCTCAAGAAGTTTGATTTCTACGGTGTTGTTCACCTCAATTTCGTAGTAGGATTGAGGATTGGGGACTTCGGGATTAGATGACTCATCTTTGCTACATCCTGTCCAGACTGCAGCAAAGAAAATTAAGAATGCATAGATTATAATTCTTTTCATGTTGTTAATTATTGGTAAATTAATGCTTGGTTAACAAAAATAATGCCAAAATTTTATTTTAAAATAGAATGTTTTCGATTAATTTTTTAATAGCCGTAAGATTAATGCTCGGGGAACCTCATTTTTGCTAACGAGGAGTTTCTTCTACTACAGTTACAGTGCCGTCTAATTTAAGTAGAGGTTTAGGTTGCCATTTAACGTCAACCCCCTTTATTAAGGATTTATATCAACCGCCAGTTGCCGAGTAGCCTAAAGTTAGGCGGGTAGGCCAAGAAGAAGGTATCACGTATCACGACGCCATACCATCGTGATCGGTGGGTATGGGCTTGCGCATGTCGTGGTACGTGATACGTGTATTTATTAAAGCTGTTGCCTACGCTCTTTTCTTGTGCAGCTCGCGGGCAATGAGCACCCCGTTTACCGATGCCTGCATCAGCCCTCGGGTAATACCGGCGCCATCGCCGCCAAGGTATAGGTTGCTGATGGAGGTAGACTGGAACGAGGGATCGACCTTGATAACGTTGGAGTAGAACTTTACCTCCACGCCGTAGAGCAGCGTTTCGTCGGAGGCTAGCCCGGGCGATACCTGGTCGAGCGCCTTAATCATCTCGATAATATCAACCAAAATACGGTGGGGCAGCACCAGGCTGAGGTCGCCCGGTACGGCATCCTTTAGGGTGGGGATGATGTTGTTGCGGTATAGGCGCTCGCGGGTGGTGCGTCGGCCTCTAACTAGGTCGCCAAAGCGCTGCACCAGCACGCGGTTTTCGGTGAGCATGTTGGCCAAACGGGCAATGTGCTTGCCGTATTCGATGGGCTGCTTAAAGGGTTCGGTAAATTTTTGCGATACCAGCAGCGCAAAGTTGGTGTTGTCGCTCTTCAGATCCTTGTAGCTGTGGCCGTTTACAACGGCAAGGCGGTCGTCGTAGTATTCCGACGAGACGAAGCCGCCGGGGTTGGAGCAGAAGGTGCGCACCTTATCGTCGAATGTTTTGGTGTAGTGCACGAGCTTGGCCTCGTAGAAGTTTTCGTTGATCTCCTGCATGATCTCGTTGCGGCACTCCACGCGCACCCCGATATCGACGATGCCCACCTCGGTGGAGATGTTGTCTTTGGAGCTCTGCCTGAAGAGCCAGTCGGAGCCCTCGCGGCCCACGGCTACCACCACGTCGCTGGCAAGGAGCTCCTCCTTGGCGCAGCGCACGCCCTTGGCGCAGCTGTTTTCGATGATGAGCTCGGTGACGGGGGTGTTAAAGCGTACCTCCACGCCGTGTTCTACTACGAAGTTGTACAGGTGGTGGTATAGCTCCTGCGCCTTTTCGGTGCCCAGATGCCTTACGGGGCAGTGTACGAGCTTGAGGTTGGCGTCTATGGCGCGCCGCTGCACGTCGCGCATCTCGGGGGTGATCTCCTGCCCGTGTACCCGGCTGTCGGCCTTAAACGAGAGGTAGATTTGGTCGGTGTAGGCGATGAGCTCCATCGTCTTTTCGACCCCGATATAGTCGGGAAGGGTTCCGCCCACCTCGTGCGAGAGGGAGAGCTTGCCGTCGGAGAAGGCTCCGGCACCGGCCCATCCGGTGGTAATGCTGCACGGCTTGCAGTGTACGCATACGCCGCCGTTGGTGTGCTTGGGGCAGCGGCGCTTGGCCATGCTGCGGCCCTTTTCGAGCATCAGAATCTTTAGGTTTCGATTCTCTTTTACCAGCTCGTAGGCTGTAAAAATGCCGGCAGGCCCGGCACCTACAATGATAACATCGTAATTATTCATCTTAAAACCTTGGGTTACATGCAAAGATAAAAAAAGGATCGGAAGGGGGGGGGCAACTCAATATTTAATAGCTGTTTGGCGGTGGCCTTAGGCGGCATGGGCGGGCCTGTGGCGCTTCTGCCTTGCCTGCCGATGCTAGTACGTTAAATTGTAAGTAAAAAAGGAGGGATTTGAGGGGGCGCAGGGTGGAGGCTCCATAACATTTAGCTACCTTTGAGCTATAATTTCCAACCAAAGGATAAATGATACTTTTCTTTAAGGGTACTTCTCCCATTTTTTACGCAGTTGACGTACAACATCCTCTCGTAGCCGAGGATATCGAAAAACTTTGTTGGCTTTTTGGCGATGCCACGGCCATACAGGAGAGCACGCTTGGCGGCTACTACATCGGTCCGCGCCGCGAAATGATTACTCCTTGGAGTACGAATGCCGTCGAAATCACCCAGAATATGGGAATTGGCGGCATTCTTCGTATAGAGGAGTTGCTGGAGGTGGATAACGGTCAGGCAACGTACGACCACATGCTTCAGCGCCTGTACACCAATCCCGGGCAGGAAATCTTTACGGTAAACCGCCAGCCCGAGCCGGTGGTGTATATCGGCAACATCGAGGAGTACAACCGGCAGGAGGGGCTAGCCCTTAGCCCCGATGAGGTTAGCTACCTGGATGAGGTTAGCCGCCAGATTGGGCGACAGCTAACCGACTCGGAGGTGTTCGGGTTCTCTCAGGTAAACTCCGAGCACTGCCGCCACAAAATCTTCAACGGTACGTTTGTTATCGATGGGGAGGAGAAGGAAAAGTCGCTTTTCCAGCTAATCAAGCGCACCTCGCAGGAGCATCAGGGGCGCCTGGTATCGGCATACAAGGATAATGTGGCCTTTATTGAGGGCCCAAAGGCCGAGCAGTTTGCTCCGGCTACGCACGATAAACCCGACTACTTTCAGGTTAAAGATATTGATACCGTTATCTCGCTAAAGGCCGAGACGCATAACTTCCCAACCACCGTAGAGCCCTTTAATGGCGCTGCAACGGGTACTGGTGGCGAAATTCGCGACCGCCTAGCAGGTGGTAAGGGGTCGCTTCCTATTGCCGGTACGGCGGTGTACATGACCTCGTACCCCCGCTCTGAAGAGGGTAGGGAGTGGGAGGCCGCTACCGAGGCCCGTCCTTGGCTTTACCAAACTCCCGAGGAGATTCTGGTAAAGGCCTCTAACGGTGCCAGCGACTTTGGTAACAAGTTTGGACAGCCGCTAATTTGCGGTTCGGTGCTCACCTTCGAGCATTTCGAAAATGCCAAGAAGTTTGGATTCGATAAGGTGATTATGCTAGCCGGCGGTGTTGGCTGGGGTAAAAAGCAGGATAGCCTTAAGGGGCACGCCGAGGTGGGCGATAAGGTGGTTGTTATGGGTGGCGAAAACTACCGCATCGGAATGGGTGGTGGTGCTGTATCGTCGGTTGCCACTGGCGAGTACGACAACAGCATTGAGCTAAACGCCGTTCAGCGTTCGAACCCCGAGATGCAGAAGCGCGCCGCCAATGCCATTCGCGCCATTGTAGAGCTCGATGAGAATCCGGTAGTATCCATCCACGACCACGGCGCTGGTGGGCACCTAAATGCCCTTTCGGAGCTGGTAGAGGAGAAGGGTGGTAAGATAGATATCACCAAGCTGCCTGTTGGCGATCCTACCCTCTCGGCTAAGGAGATTGTGGGTAACGAGTCGCAGGAGCGTATGGGGCTACTTATTAAGGGTAAGGATGCCGAGTGGCTTAAGCGAGTTTCGGATCGCGAGCGCGCACCCATGTATGTGGTTGGTGAGATCACTGGCGATATGCGCTTCTCGTTCGAAAACCCAGCAACGGGAGAGAAACCTATCGACCTAAAGCTCGAGCACTTCTTCGGAAAGCCACCCCGCACCTACATGCGCGATGTTTCGAAAAAGGAAACGTTTGCCGCCGTAGCTTACGATAAGGAAAAAATTCAACGCTATATAGAGCAGGTGCTACAGCTAGAGGCCGTAGCCTGCAAGGATTGGTTAACCAATAAGGTAGACCGTTCGGTAACCGGTAGAATTGCGCATCAGCAGTGTGCTGGTCCGCTACAGCTGCCGCTAAACAACCTAGGGGTTGTGGCTATGGACTATCAGGGCGAGCGTGGTATTGCAACCTCCATTGGGCATGCTCCTGTAGCAGCCATGGTCGATGCTGCCAACGGATCGAGGCTGTCGATAGCCGAGGCGCTAACCAACATGGTTTGGGCTCCTATCGAGCAAAAGCTTTCGGGCGTATCGCTAAGCGCCAACTGGATGTGGCCTTGCAAGAACGAGGGCGAAGATGCCCGCTTGTACGAGGCCGTGCAGGCGGTAAGCGATTTCTCGGTGGCATTGGGTGTAAATATCCCTACCGGAAAAGATTCGCTATCGATGACCCAAAAGTATAAGGGAGGCGAGGTGGTTTACTCTCCAGGTACGGTAATCATTTCTACCGTTGGCGAGGTTACCAACATCCGTCAGGTGGTAAGCCCCGCTTTGGAGAACAACACCAGCACGTCGCTTATCTATGTCGACTTCTCGAAGAGCTCGTTTAGCCTTGGTGGAAGTTCGTTTGCTCAGGTTGTTAATCGCCTTGGCGAAGATACACCAACAGTTGACGATGCGACCTACTTTGCCAACGCATTCAATACGCTGCAGGATCTTATCTCCGAAGGAAAGATTCTTGCAGGACACGATATCTCGGCAGGCGGTTTGCTAACGGCCCTTTTGGAGATGACCTTCTCTCATAATAACCTCGGCTTATCTGTCGACCTATCTTCGCTGGGCGAAGCCGATGCTGTAAAGGTGCTCTTTAGCGAAAAGCCTTCGGTTATTCTTCAGGTGGCAAACGCCCAAGAGGTTGCTGCAAGGCTTGGTGCTGCAGGACTTTCGTACGCTATAATTGGTTCGCCTAAGGTAGGAACATCGGTGGATGTTACGCTTAATGGCCACGGCTACTCGTTCGATATCCCATCGCTTCGCGATTGCTGGTTTAAGACATCGTACCTGCTAGATCGTAGGCAGAGTGGCGAGCAAAAGGCCGCCGAGCGTTTCGAAAACTACAAGAAGCAGGAGCGCCAGTTTAAGTTCGATCCTAAGTTTACGGGCAAATTTGCTCAGTACGGTATCGATCCTAAACGTAGGGTCGAGACAGGCATTCGGGCGGCTATCATTCGCGAGAAAGGCTCTAATGGCGATCGCGAAATGGCCTACTCGCTGTACCTTGCTGGTTTCGATGTTAAGGATGTTCATATGACCGACCTTATTACCGGTCGCGAAACGTTGGAAGATGTGAATATGATCGTCTTTGTAGGCGGATTCTCGAACTCCGATGTGCTAGGTTCGGCTAAAGGATGGGCTGGTGCCTTCCTGTATAATCCGAAGGCAAAGGAGGCGCTAGATAACTTCTATGCCCGTAAGGATACCTTGAGCCTTGGGGTATGTAACGGCTGCCAGCTGATGGCGGAGCTTGGGCTGATTTATCCTGAGCACGAGCAAAAGCATAAGATGCTACACAACGATACCCATAAGTACGAATCTTCGTTCTTGACAATCGATGTGGCTCCCAACAGCTCGGTTCTCTTCGGAACAATGTCTGATGTGACGCAGGGAATTTGGGTTGCTCACGGCGAAGGTAAGTTTAGCTTCCCTTACGAGGAAAGTAGGTATAATA
Organism: Alistipes sp. ZOR0009; assembly: GCF_000798815.1. Lineage (NCBI taxonomy): Bacteria > Pseudomonadati > Bacteroidota > Bacteroidia > Bacteroidales > Rikenellaceae > Alistipes > Alistipes sp. ZOR0009. The sequence continues at coordinate 6,134 of NZ_JTLD01000070.1, forward strand.
TCGTTGCCAAATACAGCTACGAGCAGTTCCCTGGCAATCCTAATGGGTCGATGTATAATGCCGCTGCAGTTGCCTCGACCGATGGTCGCCATTTGGCCATCATGCCTCACTTTGAGCGTGCCATCTTCCCTTGGCAATGGGCACACTACCCAACCGCACAAAAGAATGACGAGCTAACGCCATGGATCGAGCCTTTTGTTAACGCTCGCGAGTGGATAAAAAAGAACAGGTAGATTTACTATAAGGATAGAAAGCCTCAGCCAAGTGCTGGGGCTTTTTTTGACGGATGCTTTGATATTCAGCCTCTATCTTACGCCCTATTTGTCCGACGTTTGCCTTCCTATAACAAAGCCGAATACGCTCGGTTGGGAATATTTGGAGGGGAGGTTTTGGGCCAGCTATTGCTGTAAGAATAAGGGGAAAGAGGCAATCAGATTAAAGCTGTTTTGGGTTTGTCCTGTACCAAAGTGCGTCTAATAGTTTTTTACTGGAAGGTAAAAGCTTTTTTAAGCTTAAAAACGACATGTCATTTTAACTATTTAATAACACTTTGGAATCCAAAAAACATTTAAGTGGGGTTGTTAATGTGCCACGATTTATAGATATTTGTCGGCAATGGTAAATATGATACAACAGGCATAGTGCATGGGATTGATGCTACTCATAAAAGGAATTATTGTAGGTTTACTGGCGTCTATTCCATTGGGACCGATTGGTGTGCTTTGCGTCCAAAGAACGATAAATAAGGGTCGGTTATCTGGCTTTTTTTCGGGGATGGGAGCAGCGGTGGCCGATACGGTTTTTGCGATGGTGGCTGGCTTTAGCCTTACATTTATAATGGATTTTGTGGACGAGTGGAAGCTTGAATTTCAAATAGGAGGAGCTATACTTATCTTCCTCTTGGGGTTGAAGATTTTTGCCACTAACCCAATTTCTCAAATGAGAAAGAATAGAAGACAAAAAAGCAGGCTTTTTGAAGACTTTTTTTCTGTATTTTTGCTCACCGTTTCGAACCCTTTGGCAATATTCTTCTTTGTTGCGCTCTTTACGTTTGTAAATGTGGTTGCAGAAGGAGAGAACTATTTCCACGCGGGGGCTATTTTGGGAGGAGTTCTTTTTGGAGCGTCGCTTTGGTGGTTTACCCTAACCTCTTTTGTGAATAAATACCGAAAAAGATTCCGAATAAAGCAGCTTTGGTGGATCAACAAGATTGCTGGTGCGCTGGTGATGATGATAGGGATAGGATCGCTAGTACTCGAAATGTTTTTTACGTAGTTTTTTCTTTTTTTCAA
>NZ_JTLD01000071.1 GCF_000798815.1 Alistipes sp. ZOR0009
GCAAACGTTTCCTTTTACTCTTTTCGCTAACGCTTCCGTAACCGATACGCTCTTTTTCCTAAGCTTACCGTTAACGGGTTGCGGCTAAAAGAAGTGGCGGCTTTGGAACACTAAACTGTCTAAACGCACAATGTTTATTAGTTGCACAACTGTTTATATTCGCACTTCGCCCGCCATTTTTTTTAGGTGCTGTTAGCGGTTCGTTGTTTTCTGTCTATATGGTCATTACTTGTCCACCGATTTTATCAGTCTATTTGATTTTTTAAAACTTTTAAGAAACAAAATTAAACTAATTAATGTCAATATTGAAGCAATTAAAAAAGGAATTCCTGGAAAATAAATCTCGGATTGTTTTCCCGTAAAGTAAGAAAAACTGCTTGTCATTAACGGTGGTGCAATCAGAGTTGTCAAGCCCATTAAACTGCCTAAAGCACCTTGAAGTTCACCTTGTTCGTTGTCGGGCATTGCAGAAGACATAATACTTTGAACGGCTGTGCCTTGAATTCCACCAACTATGAAAAGTAATAAAGCGGTAAAGAGCAACCATTGCCACGGTGTAAAAGCAAACAGAAAAAAGCCCGTCATCATAAGTACAAATCCTAATACTGCCATTCGTTTGTCGCCCAATTTTTTTGCCAAAATACTGACTAACCATAACTGAACGATAATTGATAGAATGCCTATAAATGCTAATGAGTAGCCAACAAGAGAGGTGCTCCACTTAAATTTTTCAATGGTGAAAAATGCCCAAACACTTTCCATACTGTGATTAGCGATGGAAACAAAAATCATTGATAGCACTAAAGTTTTTATCAATGGGAATTTCTGTAAGTGTTTGAGGGAACCAAATGGATTAGCTCTTTTCCTGTCAAATTTCCTGCGGTTATTTGCTTTTAACGATTCCGGGAAAAAGTAATAGCCGAAAATAAAATTGATAAAACTTAAAATAGCAGCAACAATAAAGGGTGTATGAGTTCCGAATTGTCCCAATGTTCCGCCAATTATGGGTCCAATTATAAACCCCAAACCAAAGCCTGCGTTTATAAGTCCGAAATTTTTAGTTCTATTATCGTCTGTGCTAATGTCGGCAACACAAGCAGATGCAACGGAATAGCTTGCTCCTGTTATACCTGCAATTGTCCGCCCAACAAAAAGCCACAAAATACTTGGTGCAAAAGCAAGAAAAATGCAGTCGATGCTAAACCCAAACAATGAGCTTAAAAGTACTGGTCGCCTGCCATATTGGTCGCTTAAATTCCCTAAAACTGGTGCAAAAACAAATTGCATAATTGCATAAGCAAATGAGAGCCAGCCTCCGTATTTGGCGGCTGTGGTGATGTCTGAATGAAGTAGATTAATTAGTAGTTGTGGTAGAACTGGAAAAATTAGTCCAAAACCTGCGGTGTCAATTACGACAACTATTAATACAAATATGAGTGTTGATTTATGATTTGATTTCATTTTTATGAAGCGATAAATTATAGCATTACTCTGAAAAGTATAATGCAGTTTGTTAATAATAAATTCAATTAAGAAGAGTCTCAACCATGTACGTCTTCAAACTAAAGTGGACTTTTCCTAAGAGAGTATTTAGTTAATAATTCAAAGATAAATGTTTTTTTCTTGGGTGTTTTCATAATAATTCAAATTTAAGGATTTTGAAAACACTCTCTTAGTTTTGAACTAAATCAGTCCACTTTTTGCTGACGATTTACATCAACCAGATTTGGTTAAGAAAAAAAGCGTAGAACGCTATGAAAATATTTTTGCCTCATAATGGCACAAATATAAACAAAGTTTAAGACGTCAATGTCGAGTTGCGAAAAATAATTAACAAGACCAACGAAGTGTTAGTTTTTTTGTCGGGCGTTTAATGCTTGTACATTTACAATGACCGCTAACTTACTTATATATGCACCTCCATCCTCCAAAAGGTGCATATATACACCCAAATCGGTAGGTATTGTACACCTTTTACCCAATTGTAGGTGCTCTTTACATCAGGTCGTCGAAGGGGCTTTTCACTTTTTGCAAGCTCTTTTCGCTGACATGGGTGTATATCTCTGTTGTACGGCTGCTCTTATGGCCCAGCAGTTCCTGGATGTACCTTAAGTCGGTTCCCGATTCGAGCAGATGGGTTGCATAGCTGTGCCGCAACCAGTGCAAGGTAGCAGGTTTGTTAACATTCGCCAAGCCTAAGCTAAACTTTAACACTTTTTGAAGGCTTGTCTCCGAGTAGGGCTCGCCAGGCTCCTGCCCTTCAAACAGCCAAACCGTTGGCCGGTACGCCTTGTAGTACTCCCTTAGCATTGCTATTACCTTATCCGATATGGGAACCATCCTGTCCTTCTTCCCCTTGGCATTCAGGATAATCAGCATGTGCCGCTTGGAGTCGATGCTCTTAGGCGTTAGCGATAGCAGCTCGCTGCGCCTTAGCCCGCAGGCGTATATTAGGCTGAGCATGGTGCGGTGCTTTAGGTTGGGCGATGCGCTTAGTATGGCCGCCACCTCCTCCTTGCTCAGCACGTTGGGCAGCTTGTGCTCGCGGCGTGGCCGCTCCAGCTGCTCTACCTCCAGCTTCGAGCCTCGAATGGTCTTAAAGAACAGCTTCGCCGCGTTTACCGCCTGGTTCTGGTAGGAAAAGCTAAGCCGATGCGGTATCATATACTGGTAAACAAAGCGCTGCATGTCGTCGCTGGAGGCCTCGGCGCTGGTTTTAGGCTGGATGAACTGCAGGAAAACGGTAATGGCATGCACGTACGTTTTTACGGTCGATGGGCTGTAGCGCTTATGCTCCATCCACCGCCTAAATTGCTCAACTTCGGGAAGGCTTTCGGCGGCTAAAGGGGGTAAGCTGGCCACTACCTCTGCCGGGTTGATAACGGGCATGGGCTTTGGAGGTGCTGCTTCCTTGTATACGACGTAGGCCAGCCGGCTATTGAAGTAGCTTTGCAGCAGCTTCAGGTTTTGCCCATAGTTGGGAATAACCCATCGGCAGCGAGCCTTATCCCACCGTACATACTTAAAGGTGCGGATAAACTCGATGTCAACCTCGTTCTTGGGCATTTTTAGGATGAGCAGCTTCCCCGTTACCTCCAGCCCTATTTCGCTATAGCTGCTTGCGAGCGTTTGGGCCAGCACTGGGGTGGGTAGTGGGCTTGGTGCTGATGCTGGTTGGCGGATACCTGCAAATAGTTCGGTGAGCTGGTGGTACGCTTGGCTGCTATTCGGTATATGCCATGCCTGTAGCGTTTTGCTCCATTTTGCATCGGGCAGCTGCCGAATTTGTTGTACAAGGTCGGTGCTGTACGGAAAATCAAGCTTAATACGATCCTCTCCACGATGCCTAATCTTTTCAATTTTCATAGCGGTGTGGGATTTCTTTCCTACTCAAATATAGCAAATACTTACATTATAAGCCTAATAGTCAATAGGGAGCAGCGCCATCCGAATAAATCGCAGCCCCGTGAATAAAGGATAGCTTGTATCCCCCAAAAAAAGCGGATACCGCTAGGTACCCGCTCCTTAATGCTGCTGCTAGTAGGTGGAAGGATGCTACAATGCCCAAGCGGGCAAGAATTCGTAGCGTTTCGCTAAACACGGGCTTCTGATCGCTACCTTGGTAGGCGCATCGGCAGTCGTATTCAGCACCACGGTTAACCCCTGTAATGGTAACTTTACGGGTAGTCGATATCTCCGATTTCCATAAAGTAGAGTCGGCCTGCACTGCGGCTGCTGCGGCGCAGTCAGCTACCGCCTACTACTTCACCCGCTTGTTGACTATACAGTGTGTTGTGCATTGTTATTATGTTTCTTATTAGATATCTTTCTAAACGAAGCAAAATACCTCTAACCCCATCTGAGAATTTAATCATAGCCATTTTACGTTGAAGAAGTTCTCCTCCTCGTGCTTACTAGAGGGGCTGCCAACTCAATTAGGCATCGTTTTCATTTTTTTTTTGATTTTATTTTTCTTGATGCTGAATATACGAATAGGCTTGCCAAACCAAGAAAAAATAGGAAACCGACTGAGGAACAAACTATACGCCATATTTCGCCAGTCTCAAAACTTTTAATCATCGTAATTAATGAAAATGTCAACATTCCAGCTAATGGAATAAATCGAGCAACAGACTTTCTATTTATATCACTCACAATCAACCACTATTTATACAACGTAAAATAATTATTTTATGCACCACCAAATATTTACAAGCTAAGCCTGCAAACATTTCAGCCACCAATTTAATACTTATTTGCAGCTTCGTTTATCGGTTTCACCAAAATATCTTCCTCAATATGTTGTAGCGTGGAGCTATTGCCTAAGCGTAGCTATCGTAGCCATGCTACATGGTATTTAAAACCTAGCTAGTTATCCGTACAGTAGTAAAACACAAATGGGCTTTACGGCCAAAGGATATTGGGCAGCTACAGCCTTTTCGGCAGGTATAACAGGTCGTGGCAGGTACAGAGTGCTGCCAAAGAGTTGGCTGTTAGCTCTACAAAATGGGCTGCCATTTCTAGAGGCTTTACGCAAAGTCGGCCCAAAGAGTGTGGTAAAGGCTTCCGCTAGCCTGCTACAGCTACACAGCAGCAGGCAAATGCGACAGGCTGGCTTAATACTTCGTTAAGCCACATTTTAGAACCTTGCGGTTGGCTTAATACTCCATTAAGCCACTTTTTAGAAACTCACTGCAGGCTTAATACTCCATTAAGCCACATTTTAGAAACTCGCTGCAGGCTTAATACTCCGTTAAGCCACATTTTAGAAACTCGCTGCAGGCTTAATACTCTATTAAGCCACTTTTCTATTCCATTAGGCTTCTATTAAAAAATAAGAAAGAAGCAGCGAACACTATTAGACACCCCTCCAGAGCCATTAGGCAAGCAGTCAGCTCCGCTAGCCTATCCCCAAAAGGTAATAGACTTCTTTGTAGCTCTATCTGGAAAGCAGGCCGCTCCATCAGGTTAAACGATGAAGAGCTGATGGGATTGCAGAAAAATAACAGAAGTTTTTGAAGGAAGGTATTTTCTAGAAGTTATACTGGAGTTAAACGGGAGTTATACGGAGGTAAACGGAAGTTAAACGGGAGTTACATGAAGGCTGGGACGTTAGAAAAGTCAAAGAAGTCAAAGAATAGTGGTTATCTGACATCTCAAATCGCATATCGCATATCTCATTATTCATATCTCATTATTCATATCTAAATCCCCGTGCCCTCTGCGTCTCCGTGTCTCTGGGTTTAAAAAAGAAGTTATACGGAGGTAAACGGAAGTTACATGAAGGTATTGAAAGTAAAGATGTTAAAGAATAGTGGTTATCTGACATCTCAAATCGCATATCACACATCGCATATCTATATCCCTGTGTCCTCTGCGTCTCCGTGCCTCTGTGTTTAAAAAAGAAGTTACACGGAGGTAAACGGAAGTTAAACGGGAGTTACATGAAGGCTGGGACGTGAAAGAAGTTATTTTTTGCTGTCATCCCGGCGAAGGCCGGGATCTCCTGTTCTACAGTTATTTTTTACACCAAAGGATGTCTTAGAAACCCTCGGGAGATCCCGTGTCAAGCACGGGATGACAGCGCTGATTGATGGACTGCTTAACTAAACGGTACTGAGAAGTAATTATTCCCTGTGCCCTCTGTGTCTCCGTGTCTCTGTGTTGAATCGCGATCTCAAATCGCACATCGCACATCGCACATCTATATTCTCTGTGCCCTCTGTGTCTCCGTGCCTCTGTGTTTAATTTGCCTTTCTCATTATACTAAAAAAAAGCGGAGATATACCTCCGCTCTCTATGGTTGCTTAATATCCTTTACAGCTACTCAATATCCCAAATACCGGCAGCGCGTTCGAGCTCTACCAGAGCAACGGCAAAGCGGTAGCGGGCATCGGCATGCTGGGCGCGAATATCGTTGTACGAACGCTGGGCGTTAAGCACCTCAACCAAGCTGCTCTCGCCGCGCTGGTAGGCGTATACGCGAGCCTTAAGGATGGTGTTAGCCTGCTCGGCAATGCCACCGTTATAGTAGTCGAGCTGCCTTTCGGCGGTTCGGTAGCTGGCGTAGGCGCGCATAATATCGGCCACAAGCTGCTGCTCGGTATCTCTATACACCATATCGGCCTGACTAACGGCCAGCTTTGCGGCGCGCACGGCCGAACGGTTCATGCCCGATAGCTTTAGCGGTATGGTAATCCCGGCGCTATAGGAGCTAAAGGCTGGCGCCGGAGCGGTTTCGTTTCGCACCTGGGCGTTACGGGCGTATCCAGCCTCAAGGCTAAACTCAAAGGCGCGATCGGCCTTGAGCTGCCGCAGCTTAGCCTGCGCCAGCTCCCTATCCTTAGCAGCCACCTTTAAGCTCGGATGCTGAACCAAAGCGTTACGAACTAGCTCCTGCTGGGTAAAGGCTCTTCGCCAGGTAGGCGTAGGCTCCGAAGGGTTAATTAGCGTATCGGCAATGGCAGCCCCCTGCATACGGGTAAGCGCCAGCAGCGCTCCCTGCAGCTCATCCTCGGCACCAAAGAGTTCGCCCTGTAGCGCCTTAGCCTCCACCCCCGACTGTAGGGCATCTACCTCCATAATCTCGCCCAGCTTAAGGCGGATGCTATCGGCCTGAGCGAGTTTACGTAGCTGTGCGTACGAGTCGGACTGAAGCGCCAGCTGCTCGTGGCTGTGGGTAGCCGCAAGGTAGGCCAACGTGGCATCGGCACGTAGCGAAAGGAAGAAGGCATCGAGCGCCGAAAGGCTCTGCTCGTATCCTCCCCTCGAGAGCGCCAGCGCCGCTCCGCGCTTGTTGCCAAAGCTAATGGGGTAGCTGATGCCAGTCTCTATCCCCTGCCCCATCTTTAGCGTCTTATCCTGATTGTTGGCGTAGCTAAAGGAGATCTCTGGATCGGGAAATACGCGCGCTGCCTTCAGCTCGGCCTCGGCAATAGCCACGTTAAATACCTGCGCAGCGTAGCTCAGGTTGCCCTTGGCCACCGCAGCAAGATACTGCTTTAGCGAGAGGCTTAACCGAACTGGGGTACGCTCCTGTCCCTGCGCCACCAGTGCTAGCAGCAGGGTGGATAGTAAAAGTATATTTCGTTTCATCCTAATATTTTTTTTACGGTTGGATGCAACCCGCATCAGCCGTTTTTTTTATTCCTATTTGCGACTGCTTACCATGCGGGTTTCATCATTAGGTTGCTAAATATCCTGCTTGCTCTGCTTGGTTAACGCCCACTTCTCTAGCAGATAGTAAAGGGCTGGCAGGGCATACAGCGTAATTACCGTACCAAACGCCAACCCGTATACAATAACGGTAGCCAGCGGACGCTGCACGTCGGAACCAATGCTGGTAGAAAGCGAGGCGGGTATTAGTCCAAGGATGGCCACCACCGAGGTCATCAGCACAGGACGAAGGCGGTGCATGGCCCCGTTAATAACGGCCTGATCGAGTTCGTGTCCCCGCTTACGGAGGTGGTTTATATGGGTAATCATTAGCACGCCATTCTGTATAAACACGCCAAAGAGGGCAATAAAGCCTACCGCCGACGATACGTTAAAGGTCATGCCAAAGAGGTTAAGGGCAAGCATCCCCCCAAAGATGGCGAAGGGCAGCATCCCAATCTGCAGCCAAGCTTGCCTAAAGTTGCCAAAGTTCCAGAACAGCAGCAGGAACATCAGCGCAAGCGATAGCGGCACGATAAGCAGCAGGCGGTTGTATGCCCTCTTCTGGTTGTCGAACTGTCCGCCCCAGCTAATATGGAAATCGTTATGGTTGTAGGATATGCTCCGCTCTATGGCGCTATTGGCCTCGTGCAGGAACGAGGAGATATCCCTATCGCGCAGGTTAACCCTTACGGTAACAAAGCGCTTGTTCCCCTCGCGGGTTATGATGCCCGCTCCCATTGTTGTCCTTATCTCGGCCACCTGAGAGAGCGGTATTCGAGCCCCGCTTTCGGTTGTTAGCAGCAGGTTACCAATCTCCTCAGGGGTGCTTCTATCCTTCTCGTTGTAGCGGCATATCACGTCGTACACCTTATTTCCGATAAACACCTGCGAGATGGCCTTGCCACCAATGGCTACCTCTATAAGGTCCGATACATCCGACACGTTGAGCCCGTACTGGGCAATCTTCTCCCTGTTGGCATGTATCTGCAGCTGAGGCAGCGGCGGTTCCTGCTCGATGGTGACATCCTCTGCCCCCTCTATCTTCCTTACCACGCCCAGCACGCCCTCGGCAATACGTCGGGCCTCATGCTGATCTTCGCCGTAAATCTTAATGGCCAAGTCGCTATGCGATCCCGCAATTTGATCCATCACCATGTCGATTATGGGCTGCGAGAAGCCGATTTCGTAGCCAGGAAGCTTGGCCATATCGGCCGACATGGCATTTATGAGCTCCGTTTTGGTGCGTCCGCTCTCCCACTCGTCGTAGGGATGTAGCCCCACCGAACACTCGATGTGCGATGGCGAGAAGGGATCGACGCCCTCGTCGTCGCGGCCCACCTGTGTCATGGCGTAGCTTACCTCCTTAAACTTCATTATATGCTTTCGCAGGGTGTCGGCCATCTCCTTCGACTTATTGATGGTTACCCCCGGCGGTAGCTGCACCTGCATCCAAATGGAGCCTTCGTCGAGCGTAGGCAGGAAGTCTTTCCCCACCATAGCCGATAGGCCAATGGTAGCGGCAAGGATAAGTCCCAGCGGTAAAAATATCTTGGTAGGACGAGCAATAAGCTTTGCAATTATGCGGTGGTAGTAGGCCGTTAGCTTTTCGAGCCACACGTTGCGATGTATCTTTTGCGGCTTGCGGTACACCATATATGCCAACCCGGGGATAAGCAGCAGCGCAACAGCCATTGCTCCGAGCAGCGCGTAACCAACGGTAAAGGCCATAGGGGTAAACATCTTGCGCTCTATCCGCTCGAACGAGAAGAGCGGAAGGTAGGCCATGATGATGATGAGCATCGAGAAGAAGATGGGCTTTGCCACCTCGGCTGCCCGCTTTACAATATTTTCGCCCTTTAGCGGCTCGGATGGATTTTCCTCCCGCTTACGAAGTATGGTTTCGAGCATCACAATCGATCCATCTACAATAATACCAAAGTCGATGGCCCCCAACGAGAGAAGGTTGGCCGGGATATTGGTAAAATGCATAAGGATAAAGGCGATAAGCAGCGAAAGGGGAATGGCTACAGCCACCACAATAGCCCCACGCCAGCTACCCAAAAAGATGATGAGCACGGATACCACCAGCAGAATACCAAAAAGCAGGGTATGCGAAACGGTATGCAGCGTAGCATCTACCAAATGGCTTCTATCCATGTATATGTGGATGCTTACCCCTTTAGGTAGCACCTTGCTGTTGAGCTCATCTACCGCCTTGTGTACATCCTCCAACACCCGAGATGGGTTTTGGTAGCGCAGCAGCTGCACTATCCCCTCAACGCCATCGGAGTGGTCGCGCTCCCTGTCGGTAAATCCCATTACCCCCTTACGCTCCAGATTACCGTACTTCAGGGTACCCAAATCGCCTAGGTAGATGGGCTGCCCGTTTACAGTTTTAACCACCACACGTCCTAAATCTTCGAGATCCTTTACCAGACCAATACCCCGCACCACGTACGAGAGGTCGCCGCGATTGATCATGCTACCGCCCGCGTTGGCGTTGTTCTTATCAATACGGTCTACCACATCGGCTAGGGTAATATCGTACTGATCGAGCTTCTTTGGATTAATCTCTATCTGAAACTGGGTGGTAATACCGCCAAAGTTGGATACGTCGGCAACGCCCATTACCTGCTTTAGGCGGGGAATGATAACCCACTTCTGCAGGTCGGTAATCTCGCGTAGGGTATGGTTCTTACTCTCTATAACGTATCGGCACACCTCTCCCGTAGGCGAGGTTAGCGGGTTCAGCTCGGGCTGTGCTCCAAAGGGAAGCTCCACACCCGATATCTTTTCCTCTACCCGCTGCCTAGCCCAATAGTCATCTACCCCATCGTCAAATACTAGAATGATGGTGGAGATGCCAAAAAGGTTCTTGCTCCTCATGGTTTGAAGGCCTGGCATCCCATTAAGCTCGCGCTCTAACGGAATGGTAATCTGCTGCTCAATCTCCTCGGCAGCTAGTCCCGGCACCTGTGTGGCTACCTGTACGGTAACATCGGCAATATCGGGGTAGGCATCAATTGGCAGCTGAAACCACGAGTAAACGCCAAAGATGGAAACCAGCGCAAAGCAGGTGGCTATAAGCAGCCTACGATGTATAAATAGCTTTAATATCTTTTCCATTGCTTACCTCCTATCGTAGTAGAACGCCGCCCTTGCATACCACCACATCGCCAGCAGCAAGCCCGTTGCGAACAATTACATCGGTGTCGTTACAGGTAGCCGTTACAACTGTACGCTTCACAAACTTTCCTTCGCCCACCTTTACAAATACGTAGGTGCGATTCTCGTCCTGCAGAATTGCCGAGGCGGGAACAACAATGGCATTATCTATCTTATGGTTAAAGCCTACGGTGGCAAACATCCCCGGCTTTAGCATCCTATCGGGATTAAGGCAGTCGATATAGAACTCAACCGAACGCGTTTGCTCGTCGAGCAAATTGCCGATGTAGCTAACCGTACCATGTACGGGCTTGCCGGGATAGGCGTCGCAGGTAACCTCCACGTTGTCGTGCTGGCTGATTAGGCCTATGCTCTTCTCCTTAACGCGAGCTACCACCCATACCTTGTCGAGATTGGCCACGCTAACCAGCGGTAGGGCGTCGTCCTTAAGGTACTGCCCAACGGTAAGGTCGTACTTAACCACCTCTCCGCTTATAGGCGAGCAAACAACCAAGGGCTTACCCATGGCGGCATCAGCTGGCTTAATATTGAAGATACGAAGCGAAGCTTCAGCACGCTCGTACTCCCGCTTGGCTATCTGGTACGCCGCATCGGCCTCCTCCAAATCCTTTTTAGAGCCAACACCGTGGCTAACCAAGTCGCTCTGCCTATTAAAACGGCTGCTGGCGAGCTGCCTTTCCTGCTTTGCCTGCATAAAGCCCTTTACCGTTTCGAAGTAGTCGGAGGAGTAAACCTCGAACATGGGCATCCCTGCCCTAACCTTTTGCCCCAAACGAACAAACGAGCGAGCCACACGTCCTTCGAACGGCGTGGAGATCTCGGCCGAGCTACCAGCCATAAGCTTTACGGTACCTGTGGTGGTAAACTTAGAGCAAAAGCTGGTGCTGGCAACCGTTTGTAGCGCCAACTTAGCAGCAATAGGAGATTTTGAGGGCAGCACCACCGTGTCGCCCAACATAACAGCAGACGAGCTGGCGCCCGCATCTCCCTTATTCTCGTGGCTGCCACAACCCTGTAGCAGAAAAATTAGAGAACACAATAAAAATATCCGATGCATGAGTAAATAAAATTTACTGGTGTATGAATTGAAATAACTAGAAAATTCGATCGAAGGATTCTTAACCCAAGAAGGTGGGCTTACATGCCGTATAGCTTAGCAACAGGGATGGCTACGTGGCCCATAGCAAAGCTTATGGTCAACCATCGGATTCCACAGGTTATCGGTACGCAGCATTGCAGCAGCATACGCCACCACAACCCAGCACAACGATATCTTAACGCGGTAAGATTTGGGATACTAAACAAGCATAGTAAGCGCAGCGGCGCCTATCCCTTGCCAATCGGCGGAAGTAGGAATAAAAGCACCTAAACGGTGGGAGGTCCACGAAGGTAGAGTACCTGCCTTAGGTTGCACCTCCTAATTCGAAAGGCATCCTCTATCAGAAATACAAGAAGGGGGAAAAAGAGGGCAACAAGAGCGGCCACCAGCACGGCCTCCTCGGCAAACACTGCCGACAGGGCATCTATTATCTGGTACTCGCCAGAACTGTGGCCGTGGTCGGGAGTGCTAAAGGGGTGCGAGTGGGTTACTACACCATACGCCAGATGGTGCGTGTGCCAGAAAAGGGAAACGCTACCGTAGTACCCTATAAATAGGATAAACAGCAGCCATCTCAATACGGGCATCAACCTGCTTCTTATATAACCCAGTAACATGCGGCAAATGTAGCTTTTTTTAATAGCCGATATATTTAGATAAGATTAAATATTATGCCAGCGGCAATATTATCTACCTAAAAAGGGATACAACGCTTTGTAGCCTGCCCGCCTAATGCCGACAGCTAGAAGGCCATTAACCCAACTCCCCCTACTTGGTTGCCAAAAACGTCCCCATTACGCAAACCCATTGGCAAATGAAATGCATCTCATCCCAACCTCCTCTTTTTAAGAAGGCAAGTAGCCCTTGCTACCTGCCACTTTGTGCTTGCTACCTGACAAGTAGTGGCTGCTACCTGCCATTTTGTTCATGCTACCCGACAAGTTGCGGCTGCTACCTGCCATTTTGTTCATGCTACCC
>NZ_JTLD01000072.1 GCF_000798815.1 Alistipes sp. ZOR0009
GTGGCTGCTACCTGCCATTTTGTTCATGCTACTCGACAAGTTGTGGCTGCTACCTGACATTTTGTTCATGCTACCCAACAAGTTGTGGCTGCTACCTGACATATTATAAGTTTTTTACAAGACTATACTCGCCTTCCTTTTCTGCAAACAGTATTTTACACCAGCCCCTTAGGTTATACTCTATCAACGTGCAAAAGCTGCGAAGCTGCAACACCTTTTATTTTCCCTTGTACGCTACAAAAAGAGTTGAGGTAGTACAAAACCGCAATATTTTACAATTTATTCGAAAGGCAGCAGGCTAGCTTTGTGGCATTAAAAAAAAGAAAACGCAATGAGCACAAATCCTTTTTGTAATGGTTCCCTTTTCGTAAACGGGGAATCAATCGACATAGAAAAGCTTACATGGAACGAGCATCCTACGTTTAAAGGTGTATTTTTGAAGCATTTAATTAGGGGAGATAGCACCAACAACCAGCTAAGCTGCCATTTGGTGCGAGTAGATGCCAGCTGCGAGCTGATGTTTCATAGCCATGCGGGGAAATCGGAGCTACACGAGGTTATTGCTGGAGCAGGAGAATGCACCATCGACACGGAAACGGTTAGCTACCGCCAAGGAACGGTATCGTTTATACCCGCCGACAAAAATCACTCGGTAAAAGCAGGTAAAGAGGGGCTACTGCTGCTCGCCAAATTCTTCCCAGCTCTATTGTAGATACGCCATGAGAAACGAACAGGAGAAAATTATCAGCTTTAATGTGGATGCGCTCGATGGCGTTTCCGTAGTTCATGGATACGGCATTACCAATACTTTTCCTGTTCATTTCCACGCCTCATTTAATCTTGGAATGGTGGAGAGCGGCGAGCGCGAATTTTTTTACAGAGGAGTAAGGCAGCGACTCAAAGCGGAGGATATCTTCGTAGTACAACCCTTCGAGCCTCACAGCTGCTGCTCGATAAGCGGTGTTGGCCAAAGCTACAAAGTACTAACCTTTAATGCCGACTACTCGCTCTTCTTCCCGCAGCTAACCATCAACAGCCCAGCGCTACTTGCGCTACTTAAGGAGTTTCACGCCATAGCCGAATACGAGAAGGCATCTCCAAAAACAGAGGAACTCTATTGTCAGATCATAGAGCTGCTAAAAAGCTACGCGAGCCCAAATACGGCATCCCCCACAAGCAGCAGCAACACCAACCAAATACTCCGAGCAAAGCAGCATATCGAAAAAAGCTGCCACCTCGAGCTATCGCTAAAGGAGATGGCCGAGGTTGCTTGCATGAGCGAATACCACTTCAACAGGTATTTTCATCGGCAGTATGGCCTATCGCCCTACGCCTACTACCTGGTATGCAAGGTAAAGAAGGCACAACGGATTCTTACCGCTCATAAATCGGTCGCGTCTGCCGCCTTCGACACTGGCTTTTTCGATCAAAGCCACTTCTCCAAGCTATTTAAAAAGCATGTTGGGGTACCACCCGGAAAATTTCTAAAGGATAACCGCCTACATCACCTCAACGACAGGTAACCCTACCTGTTCGGTAGCAGATGGATAAAAGAAAAACAGAAATTAAGTAGGTTAAGAAGTATTGGCTGTAACAATACATCAATAAGATAAAAAAAGGCTTCATCAGCCTTTCGTTATCCACAAATTACTCTTAAGTTTCTAAAGTTTTATACCCGTTTACAACTCGGATTATTGCCCAAAAAGATGCTAACGTAAGTAGCAAGCCAACAGCGTAAGCCACAAAAGTTCCAACCCACATAGAGAGGGTAAAAAAATCGCCATAAGAGGCAAAAATAAATCCAGAATAGTTACTTACAATGTCGTAGGTAGGGCTAAATACCAGTAACATGAGGAGCAATCCCTCTAAAAATCGATTCGTAAACCATCTCTTTCGAAAAAGGTAGTAGCCCATAACCAGAAATACAACATCCCGTAAATAAGGCATAAGAGTGGAAACTAAAGTTTGTATGCCGTTTTCAAACGACGAGTCGACGTATGCTGTTTTAAAATCCCCCTTAAGAAAAGCAGGGAATAGCTGATAATTGCGAATGGACGCACCTGCCATCCACGAGCCTAAAAGATGGCATACCTCATGCAGAAATGCATATGTTAAGATCCATATTGAATATAGTAGTATCAAATAAATAGCATACCGTTTTACGCTCAGCCTACATTGCTGGTAGTATAAAACTAGCGGCAACACGACTAGCAAGGCGATCTCTACTGTATTAATCACATTTAACATGGAGAAACAGCATTATTAGGTAAGCCAAGATAGTAAATCTTATATCAAAAAAAGAGCCACCTCATAAAGAGGCAGCCCCGTGGCGTTTACATAATACAAGCAGACATGCTAAAAAAACTAAATCGGTATACCTGCGGACTACCGTCCCTCCTACTTAAAGACAACTCCTGAGTCCATATTAACCACACCTAGGTTGGCATAGCGCAACAGGGTCAGAAATCCGATCCGAGCCACCTTCTGCATCTTTATGTAGTCTATCTTATCGGGCGTATCGGTAGGCTGATGGTAGTCGGTATGCCAGGCGGTCATCCACCCCATAAATGGGATCTTATACATCGAGAAGGGACCATGATCGCTACGGCTACCGGGTCCACCAGTTGTTGGCCTAGCGCGTAAGCTAAGCGGATTTCCCATTTGCGCGTTCAGCTTCAGGGTTTCGCTTTTAATGGTGGTGTCTTTATCATAGAAGAAGAAGGAGGCCTCACGGCTAAGGGTATCCTTAGGAAGGCTACGCCCAATCATATCGTAGTTTATATACATCATGGTATTGGCCATAGGAACATAAGGATTGCGGGTATAGTAGGTCGATCCCCAAAGCCCCTTCTCCTCGCAGGTCCAAAGCCCAAAAACAATGGATACCTTAGGTTTGATGCCCGACTCCTTAAAAGCCTTGGCAATGGTAAGTACCCCTACCGTACCCGAAGCGTTATCGTCGGCACCAGGATATAGCGTCGACCCCCAAAGTCCATAGTGGTCGTAGTGGGCGCCCACCACCACGCAGCGGGTAGTATCCTGCCCCTTAATAACCCCAACCACGTTGCGCACCTTACACACCTCGCCCGAGGCATCGCCAGCAATACGAATGTTTGCCTTGGTAGCCACGGCCTTTTGGTTTAGATTTGCGGGTGCAGACTCCACGTTAATGCCTGCCAATGCACTTCTTAAATAGACCCTCGACACGTTAAAGGATAACGGCTGGGCAGAAAGGGTATCAGCTGGTAATCCCAAAATATCTTCGGCTACGCTGGTTGCCTTGCCCAAATGCGGAATAGTATTGCCCACCTCCGATTCGCTCATCACAAAAATAACAGCAGCGGCACCTCTACGCTTTGCCTCGCTCTCGGTGTTGGCTAGCACCTTCGCTTTCTCCTGATAAGAAAGCTCCTTTGTTCCAAAAACCGCATTCTTCAGATGCTCCTCGGTAAACGGATGCACCACCAGCACCTTACCCCTCACATCCATCTTTCCGTACGAGTCGATGCCGTACTGGGGAAGGTAAAGTCCGTAGCCAGCATATACAGCCTGACCATCTATCCGGAAGCTACCCTGTACCCTACGGCTACGTATGTAGTAGTCGACATTGGGAGTTGGCATAGCCACATTCCCTCCGTAGGCTATTTCCATTCGCTCGTTGGTAGGATGGGCGTATCGTATAAGGTTGAAGGTTTGAAAGTAGCTGTTACCATCGCCTGCAGGCTGAATTCCGTATACGCCCAGCATCGAGGCTATGTAGTCGGAAGCAAGCATTGCCCCCTTTTCGGTGCTATAGCGCCCCTCCATCCAATGCGAAGCCAGAAAATCTTCCTGAGCCTTCAACGTTCCTACAGTAATGGCATCCATTCCACGCTGTATGGCAGATGTCTGTGCGCTTGCCCCCCAAGCAGAGGTTACCAGCAAGGCGGTAATTCCTATAAAATTCCTTAGCGGTTTCATTTAAACACGATAGGTTAAGTTTAACTTTTATCAGACTAGCAAGATTTAGACAAGCGCACTCCCAAAAACTAGCGGGTCGAATTAACTTAATTTGCTATTAACTAAATGTCTAAACAAGAGCAATCTCATTAATTCGGCATCCATCAACGGCTTACCAGAGCCAAGCTACATACACATTGCTGCCGCTAAAGAGATCGTTACACACCAGTAGGCCAACAATATTATCTCAACAGGTTGCAAGCGGCTGCCGTATCGCTATCTTTGAAGTACAACAGCCAAAAGGCGCACGTAAAGAGGCAACCTATTAAACATCGTACAGAACATGAAGCTAAAGTTAACCACCTTGGCGCTCTGCATTGCCGTAGCCACCAGCGTATCGGCACAGAAAAAGAAAACTCCCATTATGGGATGGAGCAGCTGGAACCATTTTCGAATCCACATCAACGAGCAGCTCATACGCGAGCAGGCTGATGCGCTTGTATCATCGGGCATGAAAAAGGCTGGATACAGCTACATCAACATCGACGATGGCTACTTTGGCGGTCGAGATGCCAGCGGCAAGCTCTTTGCCGACAGCGCTAAATTCCCTAGCGGCATGGCAAATTTAGCCCGCTACATCCATAGCAAGGGGCTTAAAGCGGGTATTTATACCGATGCAGGCAGCAGCACCTGCGGTTCCATTTGGGATAACGACAAAAATGGTATTGGCGTAGGAATTTACGGCCATATTCCTGCCGACTGCCATCAATTCCTTACAGAGTGGGGCTACGATTTCCTAAAGGTAGACTGGTGCGGTGGAGAAAAGCAGAAGCTCGACGAGAAGACCGAATACCTTGCCATCATAAAAGAGGTTAGACGCATTCGTAAGGATGTTGTATTTAACATCTGCCGCTGGCAATTCCCCGGCGAATGGGCCATTAAGGCCGCTGATTCGTGGCGCATATCTGGAGATATTACCGCCACATGGGGTAGCATCTGCCATATAATAGACATCAACGCCAATTTGGCCAAGTACGCTTCGGTTGGTCACTTCAACGACATGGATATGCTGCAGGTTGGACGAGGCATGTCGTACGATGAGGATAAGTCGCACTTTAGCATGTGGTGCATGCTGCTATCTCCTCTTCTGGCGGGTAACGATCTAAGAACAATGTCGAAGGAGACCATCTCGATACTCACCAACCCCGAGATGATTGCCATTCATCAGGATAAGGCATGCATACAGGCCGAACGCAAGATTAAGGATGGGGATACCGAGGTTTGGGTAAAAGATTTAGGTAAGAAAGGCGGCAAGGAGTACGCCGTTGCCATCCTCAACCGTAGCGATAAGCCCATAAGCTACAGCCTTCCCTTCGAAAAATTGGGCATTAAGAAGGTAAAGAAGGTACGAGACGTGTGGCAGCACGCAAATCTTAGCAACCTTAGCACGCTTAATGCCAACCTTCCCATCCACGGTGTTATGGTTGTGAAGCTGCAGGTATATTAAAGATAGATGCGCAGGAGACTTGGACTCTTGAAAGGTGTATTGAATACGCGCTAAGTAATAATATAACCATTAAGCAGCAA
>NZ_JTLD01000073.1 GCF_000798815.1 Alistipes sp. ZOR0009
TGCCCGAAGGTCTATCCTTACCGAAGGGAGTAAAGTTCGGGGCGTAGGGAGTAGATTTCGGGGTGCTTGAAGCAAATTCAGCGTCGTGGGGAGTGGTTTCCGGGGTGCCCGAAGGTCTACCCTTACCGAAGGGAGTAAAACCCGGGGCGCAGGGAGTAGATCTCGGGGTTCTTGAAGCTAATTCAGCGTCGTAGGGAGTAGTTTCCGGGATGCCCGAAGGTCTACCCTTACCGAAGGGAGTAAAGTTCGGGGCGAAGGGAGAGGCGTATCTCGCCTTAGTTCCTGCTGATGTAGGTAATTTAGGCTGGTTTTTCTAGGCAACAGGCCAGCTGCTTCTCTTCAAAAGGAAGTGCGAACAGCACTTATTCTTTCTTTTCAGGCTTTCCATCTTCATGGTACAAATCTAAGCTGATGGCCTTTCTCTATTCCTTCGTTCGGGTTTATGTGGCAGATTCCCGGTTTTATCCGTTGGATATTCTGCCTGCAAAGGAGCAGCATCAGCACCGACGCTGCACCGTCAACGCGAAGGAGGGGGGCCGCGCTTCTGGTTGGCTATATTTATCAGGCAGGCCGTATCGCGTTCCATGATGCACCGCAGCGTCCATGTCTCGATGTTCACCAGCTCCATTTCACCGCTTCAAAGCTGTAGGCAAAGGGCGGCTGGCTGGCTGTTCTCTGTTTCTGCGGATAGTTCGCTAGGGAGACAATCTTCCCAGGTCCAGCTCGCTAATTTTCGAGGCGATGTAGTAGCGCTTATTGGGGTACGATTCTGCCGATTCAGTCTTACAGCACTCCTTGTTTATTGTAAAAGCAGAATGGCTTGGTTTAGGAGAACTCTTCATCTGTGCCTCGGTGTTTTGGCTCATGGCGCCAATTTTACGATGAATCTAACCTTTATTTCTACGCTCGCTTCGTCTTCGGTTATCTTTTATGGCGGATAAGCTTCCAATATTGGTTCTTGGGTAGATTTTAGGAGTGCCGGGGATTCAGCATCTCCAATAGAATAGGCGTGTATGGCACAGGGGCAGGTGATAGATGTTGGTAGGAGAGGCTCCAGGAGCCAGCGCCCGATTGGTATTGGCATCAGAAGAATTGGTAAGCTTGTTTTCACAATGAGCATTGAAGGTTCTTTAGCTTGCGTCTTTTTCTGAGATGTGCTTTTATTTCGAATGCGTTCAGTTTCGAAGCTGTACCTTGGCCAGATGGGGGTAAATAACGATAGCTGGCCTGCTTCTTTTGGTAGAAATGAGAGGAATTGGCCTTCTTTTTTTTCTGGCAGGATGAAAATTCAGGCAACATATTGCTCATATCACCGAAATGTGGCTAGTAGAACGGACGCTGTAACCTCAAAAAGGTAACATTTACATCACCGATAAGGAAGCTCTGCTGTCGGTAAGTGAAATCTCGTTCGAAGAAAAAGTAGTTATAGCAGGAACTTTCCATTGGGAAGAAGCCTACTTCCCCGATCAGCAAAGCCAACTTGGCGCCATTTTTAAGGATGTATCTGATGCGGTAATACCGGCGATAAGTAGGCCTTATTACTAAACAAGGCCCATTGTGCTTCCTTTTCCTCAGGTTTCTTCCTCAAAAACACCCCTCCTATCTTTGTGGTAAGTATTAGCTTTAGAGGGATGAAGGACTCGTTAACGCGCTGCCGTGGGG
>NZ_JTLD01000074.1 GCF_000798815.1 Alistipes sp. ZOR0009
TTCGGGGGCTGTAGGCTATTTTACTCCTGCGGGTGATTTTGATTTTAACGTGGTTATTCGAAGTATTCTTTATAATTCAATTTCAAAATACTTGTCATTTTCGGTGGGTAGCGCAATAACCTTTGGTTCTGAGGCTGAATTGGAGTACGCCGAATGCCTTGTTAAAGCGAAGGCTATATTGGAAGTTCTCGAGAAAAGAACGGTGCACCATAAAGATTAACCAGCTAACTTTATAAAAAAGAGACATGCCTTTTACATTGCGACTTACAAAATTTATTGCGGAACATGAGCTTTTCGATTTTGACGATAGGGTGCTTGTTGCCGTAAGTGGTGGAATTGATTCTACAACTCTTTTGGATGTTTTAGTAAAGCAGGGGTACAAGGTGGCGATTGCCCATTGTAACTTTTCTTTGCGGGGCGATGAGTCGGATGGAGATGAGCAGTTGGTTCGAAATCTTCAGAAGGTTTACGGTATAAAAGGTTACTATATTCGATTCGACACAGAAGCAGAGGCTGCGGTTGCAGGCGAATCTATTCAAATGGCTGCTCGTCGTTTAAGATATAGCTGGTTTAATAGGCTTTGTAATGAGGAGTGCTATAGGTATATTGCTATTGCCCATAACGCCGATGATGTTGCTGAAACATTCTTTTTAAATTTGACTAGAGGTACTGGTCTTAAGGGGCTTACTGGTATAAAACCCAAAACCGGGAGGGTGGTTCGTCCGCTTCTTTTTGCACCTCGAAAAGAAATTGTTGAGTATGCCTTGGGAAATGGTATTAGCTATAGAGAAGATTCTTCAAATGCTAAAGATAAGTACGCTCGAAACAGAATTCGTTTAAATGTTATTCCTGAATTTAAAAAAATCAATCCAGCTTTTAACCTGACTATGTTGGAAAATATTGCAAGGTTGCAGCTGGTTGAAGATCTAATAACACAGGAGGTTAATAATTTTAAGCAGGATGCGATTGTCGTTGATGGAAATGAGCAGCACATTAGTATCCGAAAATTGCGAATTAATAGGAATTCGAGGCTGCTCTTGTATGAGTATTTGAGCTTCTATGGATTTAACAGTAGCCAAATTGATGATGTTTTCAATTCAATAGAAAAGGGAATTTCAGGAAGTCAGTTTTTTGGGCGAGGGTATGTTTTACTTAGAGATCGAGAAACTTTAATTTTGTATCCCGATAAGAAGGATGTTTCTCAGGGATTTTTTGAGATATTTCCAGATAGGGAGAGTTTGAAAATTCCCATAAAGTTGGCTTTTGAGTATTTTGCAAATACCCATCCTTTGTTGATCGAGAAAAGCAGTCGCATTGCAATGTTAGATTACGAGAAGCTGCATTTCCCTCTTGTTTTAAGGAAATGGCAAAGCGGAGATGAGTTTTGTCCTTTAGGGATGAAGGGGAAAAAAAAGTTGAGTGACTTTTTTATTGATCAAAAAATGTCTGTAAATGAAAAGAGCAACCAGTGGTTGCTTTGCTCTGGTAGCGATGTTGTTTGGGTTGTTGGTCGACGAATAGATGATCGGTATAAGATTAGTGAAAACACCCAGACCGTGTATAAAATTAGCAAAATGTCTGACTAAAAACGATGAGCCTAGCCAAATTTGCTAGGCTTTGTTGTTTGGTCGTTTCTCCTAGGATTTTTCCATATGTTTTACTTCATTTGGATCGCTTCATCTTTTATATAGATGTTTAGCGTAATGGAATAACAATCAAATTATAACGTTTATGAGAAAGGTAGTGCTTACAGGTGCTGCAGTACTATTATGTTTGATCAGTTTTGGTCAAACAAATGGTGCGCTTACACCTGAGTTGCTTGGCAAGATCAAGCAGGCATACAACATTAATGATCCATCAACGAGGGCTATTACCAATGCGTTAACCCATAATGATGCAAAAAAGTTGGCCGAAAACAATGCATTTGAAGGAAAGGTTGACCATCTGTTTAAGTACAAGGTAGATGTTTCAGGGATAACCGACCAAAAGAGTTCTGGAAGATGCTGGATGTTCACAAGTCTAAACGTTCTTAGACCTAAAGTTATTGCAGGTCTGAATGTTGGCGAATTTGAGTTTTCTCAAAGCTACCTATATTTCTACGATTTATTGGAAAAATCGAATCTGTTTCTTGAGAACGTAATTGCTTCTGCTAATAGTTCGATGGATGATAGGAGGGTGGAATGGTATTTTAAATCACCAATTGATGATGGAGGGACATGGGCCGGCTTTATCAACATTGTGGATAAGTACGGTTTGGTTCCTAAAAGCGTAATGCCAGAAACAAATTCTAGCAGCAACACTTCCGCAATGGACGCTGTTTTGAAGACAAAACTTCGTGAACAAGGGTTGATGTTGAGAGAAATGGTTGGTAAGATGGCAAAGCCTGCCGAAATTCAATCCCAAAAAACCGCGATGTTAGGGGATATTTACCGCATTTTGGCGCTAAACCTAGGAGAACCACCGGTGCAGTTTCAATGGCGTTACAAGGCAAAAGATGGCTCTATAAGCGAATATCAAACCTATACGCCGCTAAGTTTTTATCATAAGGTTCTTCCTGATGTGAAGGTGTCTGACTATGTGATGATGATGAACGACCCAACTCGTCCTTACTACAAGTTGTATGAGGTGGAAAATTACAGAAATGCTCAAGATGGTCAAAATTGGAAGTACATCAATCTTCCTGTTGAGGATTTAAAGAAAATTGCGCTGGAGTCGATTAAAAACAACGAAGCTGTTTATGGTGGCGTTGATGTTGGTAAATTTTTAAATAGTAGCGAAGGGGTTAATGCTCTTGAAAATTACGACTATGAGGCTCTTTATGGTATGAAATTTCGGATGGATAAGCGTCAGCGAATCCTAACATGGGAGAGTGGCTCTTCTCATGGTATGTCGATTGTTGCCGTTGATGTTGATAAGAACGGTAATCCTACAATGTGGCAATTTGAGAATAGCTGGGGATCTTCTAGTGGCTATAAAGGTTATTTGACTTTTACCGATAGCTGGTTTAGCGAATATATGTTTAGAATGGTTGCTTTAAAAAAGTTTATTAGCCCAGAAATTCTAAAAATAGCAGATCAAAAAGCGGTGGTTTTACTACCCTGGGATAGGATGTTTTAAACTCCATAAAAGCGCAAAAGGAACGAAGTCACATCGTTCCTTTTGCTAAACCTAACCTAAATCTTCAGACACATTTAACACCTAACCTAAAACTTAACCTATGAAAAAACTAGCCTCAACTGATTTCATTACAAAGGTAACTCAATGGTATCCTAAGAGGGGTAAAACTAGGTTAATCTCTATTAAACCTCTAGAACCCTATCGAATTCATAATTAGAACAACAGAAGATCTCTTTATGTTCGTTTTGCTACTTACATATTTTATGATATTCACTTTCTTTTATTGAAATTTTTGACGTTTTAAGGGAACAAACGTTTGAAATTTAATAGTCGATGTTGATTTGTTTGTTGGAATAAAATAATGGACTTAATGCGGATATTTTTTTTTAATGGGGATTTCATTGGTTGGGCTCAAAAATAGAGTCTTTGAAGCGATTTTTAATTCTTAAAAAGTCTTATGTGAATACGAGAGGCAGCCTAAATATTTAGGCTGCCTCGCATATTTATTGGGGTGTAATTATTCTCCAAAGTGGAAAATGAGGGTTTGTTTTAGATCGGGATGTAAGCTGTTGGCCACAGGGCATTCCTTTGCCGAAAGTTCTATTATCTTTTTCTCTTTAGGAGTATAGTCGGTAGGGAAGAATAGCTCAACTATAACTTCAACAACACGTCGGGGGGCTGTTCCCATTACTTTGGTGATTTTAATCTCTGTTCCATCGATGTTAAAGCCATGAGTGCGAGCCGATATTCCCATTATGGTAAGCATGCAGCTTCCAAGGGCGGTTGCTAGCATATCGGTAGGCGAAAAATATTCACCTTTACCTTGGTTATCGATAGGGGCATCGGTAATTATCTTTTCGCCAGAGCGGACATGGGTTGCCTCGGTGCGAAGTTCGCCTAGATACTTTGTTTTTACAGTTTCCATGATGTATTATTTTGGAACTAAAATTATTGAATTTGTATTTATAAACAACGAAAAGGAGGGGCTGTTTAGCCTTTTTAAAATAAAAATGCCGGGCGAACCCGGCATTAAAAACTCTTAGTACAGAGTTTTTTTCAAACAATCTCTATCTATAAAGGCTAATTCGCTATTTGCCAGAGTTGGTTAGATCAACTTCTTTGGCAGTACCATCTACGGTGATGGTTACAATAAAATCTTCTGCTCCATTGCCAAAGTCGGTGATAATAGTGTGGTTGTTAACTTCTCGTTTAATAATACCCGAAACAAACATTGGCCATACTGCTTTTAGGTGGAGAGGTGTGGTTGTTACCTCTGTAAATGCTTGTCCTCTGCGATTTGTTCCACTAGCATCGATGGTAATATCATACTCGTCATCCCAAAAATTGAGTGGGGTATCGTAGCCTTTTACCATTGTTCTAACTTGTGTATACTGATGTTGGTAGGTTGTCCCATCTTCGAAGGTTACCTTACCGTTAGTTAGGGTTAAGGTTAAGGTGTGGTTTACTAGATCAATTTTCGAGGTTTTGGTTCCATCTATTTTTTTCTTGTTGATGGTGAAATTCTCGAAGGTTACCGTACGTGTTAGCCTGTCTGCGCTAATGGTTACGGTTATTTTACCGTCTTTTACCCAACGCTTATTTTTGCCAATTCCCCAGTTTGAGTAGACTACCGTTTTGGTGAGGCTGTTATCTACATTTTTTACTGTTGTAACGGTTCTTTTTCCAGTACTGTCAGGGGCGTTGCCAGCCTTTAAACCTAATGCTACTTGGTCAACTTCGTTGTCAACTTCTGCAAACATATTGGTAACAGTTTGACCATCGATGGCTGTCTCAATATTGGCATCTGTGGTTGTTTTTACGTCATCTCCTTTTTGGCAGGAGGACATAGAAAGGGCTGCTATAGCGCCAATGGCCCATAGAAATTTCTGCATAACAATCAATTTAAAGAGTTTAATTAGTTGGCTTAATTTCGACCTGCTTGGATGAGACGAGGTTGTACTGCAGCTGCATGGGGATGCAAATTAAATCGAGGGACTGGTTGAGGCTTTTGTTGTTAAAGTAGCCGGTGTAGCGTCGATTTTCGCAATCTTTGCAGCTGATGCTTACATTAAACTGGCGTCCGATTTCGGCTAAAACTTCCGAAAGTGGGGCGTCTGTGTAGTAGAATTCTCCAGATGTCCACCCTTTTTCAGTTTCTGTAATCTTTTGGACGTCTCCTAACCTTTGTCCTAAACTTTGAACGCCAAGTCCTGGTGTTAGGATTGCTTGTAAGCCTGTAGTCTCATTTTTTACTCCAACTTTTCCTGTAAAGCAGCTTACTTTTACAAGGCTATTTCTGGCAAAAACATTGAATGATGTTCCCAAAACAGATGTCACACATCCTTCTGATTTAACGTCAAACCGGCGTCCTTTTTTTACCTTGAAGAAGGCCTCTCCTGTTAGCTGTACTTCGCGCTTTTTCCACCAAAGAAACTTCTGGTAGCTGAGCTGCGAGTCGGAGTTAAGCAGAACATTTGAACCATCGGGTAGCACTACCGCCACGTGTTGACCTCGAGGACTAACAACGCGCGTGGTGTGAGTTGCTACCAAAACCCCAACTGAGATAAGCACCGCAATGCTAGCGGCTGCTGCCCACCTAATAGGTAGAAAATGGCGCTTGGAAGATTTGGCTTCATTAATTTTACTGCCAAGTAAGTCCCATGCCTCCTCTTTCGAACGCCCAGCGGGAACCGAAAGCTGCTGAAGCAACTTTTCGGTTTGCTCATCTAAGCGATGCCTATCGTCAATATGAGGTCTGTTCTTGTTCATTTGTTTCTGTGATTCGTAATTATTACAACTAAGGGTGGATATACCCTACCGATTCTTTAATTTTTTTTGATTCTATTTAGAATGTTAGGTTGACATATACTGCTGGGGTTATTCCAAAGCCGTATATGTCGGAATATACGATAGGCGATTTGCCTTGGTCGACGTCTTTCTTTGGGGTATTTGATAGGGTGTATGTTCGTTTTGTTTGGTTGGTTCTATTGTACACGTTAAATATACTACCAGTAACTGATAGCTTGGTTTTACCAATAGGCTGTACGTATGAAGCTGAAATATCTAACCGATGGTAGGTTGGTAGCCGTTCGCTATTGCGCTGGTACTCGGCAACTGGTTTCATGTTGTTGTAAAAGGTAGGATTATCCCAAGGCTTTCCAGAGCCGAAAATCCAAGCAGAGGATAGCGTAAAACGGCTGATTTTGCGGGATGCAAAAAGTTTAAACTCATGAGTCTGATCTAAGCCTGATGGAAAGTCGCTATCTACTTTTAGATTGTCCGTATGAAAGTAGACTTCGGATAGCGTGTAGCCCATCGTAACTTGTCCTTGTGGAAAGAGGTATTTGACGAATAAATCGATCCCGTTGATTTTATTAGATCCATTTATCATTTTCTCTTGGTAGCGAATTTTGTCTTTGATGAGCGTAGGGAATAGCGCGATGTAGGCCATTCCTGTGGTGTTTTTGTGATAACCTTCTAGATCAACTTGAAGGTTTGGCGTTATATCGAAGGTGAAGCCTGCGATGTAGTGATTTGAACTCACTATTGGGTGGCTTTTATCTGATATGCTCCAGTAGCTGTTATATTCGCCAAGGAAGGTAATCGGAACACGGTTGATGAACTGTAGGTAGCGACCAACTGCAGCCTTCGCGTAAATGTTTGGAATAATTTCGTATGCCGCAGAGATTCGAGGTTCGAAGTAGGGTTTTGCTGTTGGGGTAAAATAGTTAAGCCTAAAGCCAGGAGTCAAATTTTTTAGCCTCCCTTTTGATATGTTGAGCAGAAAATAGGTTGTCGCAATTCCACCTTTGGTGCTTTTTAGCCTCGAAGTGTCTATTTCTGTATTGGCGAGTATTTTTCGATAGTTGGTAAACTTGTAACTGTTTTGCAAGCCTGTAATTGCAACTCCAGCTATAAGTGTAGTACTCGGGGTAAGCCGTCTTTCGTACTCAAACTTTGCGGTGACATTTTTTATCTGGTTGGTAAGCTTATTTTGTCGGGTTGTTTCTGTATCCGTTTTAGGAGCCTTTCCTGTATTAAGATGGTCGAAGTTGAGGTGGTATTGCGAGTAGCCAATGGATGCGCGCATGTAGCTTTTCCCATTCAGATCCTTACTCCATTTTATGCCGATGCCGGAATTCTGGATGTCGGAAGTTTCGTTTAGGTATGCTTTAGGTTTACTGCTGAGTAGGCTCATCTGATCGCTGCCTGAGTATATGCTCAACGAAAGATTTTGGGTAGAGTCAGGGGTGTAGGTAATCTTGCTGTGCAGATCGTAGTAGTAGTAGCTTGGCGTGTATTTTTCGTTAAAGCTGGCAATGTTATTTAGCGATGTGGCGGCTAAATCGCTGCGAAGCTTGTCAAAGAGATCGTCGTATAGCTTGGTTTGGTAGGCATCCGTGTAGGATCTTCGAGCGGTAAACACGAGGCTCCATTTTTTACCTAGCGGCGTGTTTACCATGGCATCAAGAGCCAATAAGTCTGCTCCGACGCTAAAGGTAGGCTTGTACCTATTTCCTGATTTTCCTGTTATCTCTATGATAGAAGAGGCGGCACCTCCGTATCGAGCATCAAATCCACCCTTAAATATTTGAATATCCTTAATGGCGTTGGTGTTGAAGGCGCTTAGCTGCCCTAAAAAATGGTTGAGATGGTAAATGGTAAAGCCGTCGAATAGCACCTGTGTTTGGTCGAAGGGCGATTTGCGGATATTGAGTCCGACGGCCGATTCGGTGGTGGCATCTATGCCTGGAAGCATTTGCAGTGGGGCTGTGAAGTCGAGCGGATTGACGGTTGGCACATCGGCTGCTGCCTTGGGATTAAGGGTGCTTTGTCCCGCTACCGTTGGAATTTGCACCAGGTAGTTTTGCTTTTCGGTGACGGTGATGGCTCCGAGTTTGATGCTGGCTCTATCAAGCGTTACGGTTAGCTGCTCGGGACGGGTTCGAGGGGTCACCTCAATGCACTGCTTTACAAATCCGAGGTAGGATATGCAGAGGTTTACAGTTTCTGCTGTCGGTAGCGTTAGGTTGAAGGAGCCATCGGCATTGGCGGTGGTCGAGAATTTGCCGTTGTCGGTATAGATTTGTGCGTAGGGAAGGTGCTCGCCCGAGGCCAAGTCGGAAACGGTACCCCATATGCGGTACTTGGGCGTTTCGATGGGAGATGCTGCAAGCGGTAGAACAGGCTGCTCAACGGTTGCTGCTTTGGGGTGTAGCACAAATACGTTCCCTATTCGGGTTATCTCGTAGGGGGTGCTGCTTACAATTTGAGATAGCAGCTCGTTGATGCTGCTACCTCTAAAGTAGCCTGCTACGCTCTGCCTATCGGCCAGCTGCGCGTCAAAGGCTATCTTTACCCTGTTGTCTTTGCCTACTTTTTCGAGGACATCGGAGAGGGGCTTCCCCGAAAATCGGTACGAAAGCTTTTGGGCATGCGCCTGGGTTGATATAAGTATAATGGAGGTTAAGGCGAGTAGCCTTACAAGGTGTGATGCTTTTTGGTTTCGTTTCTGGTTTTTTCCTGCCATCAGATTTTATATTCCAACTTGTTACGAATAAACCCAAGCGCTTCGGACATCCGCTTCTCTACCGCCTTTACGCTGATATCTAACCGTTCCGCTATTTCGGCATAGGTTAGCTCTTCAATGCGGTTCATCAGAAAGGTGATGCGGCACTTTTCGGGCATCTCGGAGAATATTCGATTCAGCTGCTCCTGCATCTCCTGCTCGCGCAGCGGATGGTCGGCCTCCTCGTGGTATATCTCCGTTTTAGTCGTATTTTTTTGGAAGTTAAGAACCACCGATTCGTGCTTAAAATGGTTCTTGAGTAGGTTGGACGAAATGGAGTAGAGCAGCGAGAGAACCGTTTCCTCTCTAACCGTATCCCGAACATCCCATAGCTTAATAAAGGCCTCCTGTGCTATATCCTCCGAAAGGTTTATATCCCCGCAGCGAAAATATAGGAAGCGCTTAATGCTATCGTAATGGTCGTCGAATACCTGCTTAAACCAGGTTGTTGTGTTGAGCTGTTTTACCCCCATAAAATCCAATCTCTCTGTACCTCCTTATTACAACCAGCTGCAAATATACCCTACCATTTTTTATTACAAAGCTTAAAGAATAGTGTTAACAAACAAAATAGCCGTCGAATGGTCGTTTTTGATGGTTGAATGGTGCAACAAAAAAGGTTGTTTCCCGTCTATAATGCGTACAGCGCTGTTAAGGTAGTCCTGAGCATCTTTGGGGTGTTCGGGATTTTATTAAACTTTTTGTGAGCAATAATGAAAAAAATTGGGTTAACGTTAGAAATCTTGCTGCTTGTTGTATGCCTTAGCTTTAAAAATAGCGCCTTGTCAAATAAGGTTTGCTTCGAGGTGCATTTTGCCCCCAACTTTGTGTCGAGCATCTACTCGGTAGGCGAGGTGGGGTTTGGGAAGAATCCTCAGCTAAAGTATGTCGATATGACGCCTTCGGACAAGGAGGTGCTGCAGCAATCGGCTGATCTTATTCGGTTTGGCAATGGTAAGTCGGGGGCATTCGTGTTTGCCACCTACTTCCTTCCGTGCTATCTCGACATTAGCACGGCCTCCGAATATGCCGTATTTGTAGCAGACCTTAAGCAGGCGCTACTGGCTAACGATTTTGCGCCTTTCCTGAAACGGTATCCTGTCGACTTTACCGATGTATTTATGGCCAGCAAGCGTTCCTTCTTTTCGCAAAGTAGCAGCGATTGGGAGAAAAAAACAAAGCCGCTGTTGGAGCGATACTTTAAGGTGCTGGACATTTTTGTAAAGTATGCGGCGCCCTACGAGTCGCAGTTTTGGCCCGAAGATCGGAGCAAGCTTCAGGAGCGTGCCAACCACTTTAATGCCTACTTCGAAAAGGAAAATCTTATTGGAAAGTGGGAGCAGCTGCTGGGTGTCCCCTTTGGGCGCGATTACCGCATCTACCTTTGCCGCCACAACAGCTATGGTCCCGATGCCAACTCCATCTGCTTCGATCGGAATATTTTTAATGGCTTTAAGTACGAGAATATGGTGGTAGACTTTGTGAGCCATGAGGTGGGTACGCATTTGCTTTACAAGGCGGCTTGGCTCGACGATGACCTCAAGGTGCAACGAAAGGAGAGCTACGAGGTGCTTTATGCCGCCTTCGAGTCGTTGGCCATGTTCTACAATACCAAAATACTGGGTAAGCATCTTAGCTACGACATGGAGTATTTCCGTGGAGCTGAGTTTACAGAGATATACAACAACATATACCACCCCAAGATGTCGACACAGGAGCTGTTGCGCTGCGGGGTGGAGCAAATGGCGCCCAAGTGGAATAAGTAGCTTGGGCCAAAAAATGGGGGAAGAGCGTAGCTTCGGCTACGCTTTTTATACATTGCCAGCTTTTGCATCCTTTTGTCTTTTCACAACCTGTTTATAAAGCTAATAGATGTAACATTGCCGCAGCCAATTCGTCTATCGGGGTATTGTGAGAAGGAAAGGCTAATGCGAATTTTTATTCGTAGCATTTGGGGGCGGCAATGAAAAATTCGAATGTAGAGCTGGCAGCAATGCTGCTGGTGGGCTGTTTTTGTGTTAAGGATAGGGAATTATCTAACGAGATTGACTTTGAGGTGCACTTTGCGCCCAACCTTTTATCAGCTATATATACCGCTGGCGAGTTGGGCTATGGCCGAAATCCGCTCCTAAAGTATGTTGATATAACGGCTGCCGATAGGCTGCTGCTGCAGCGAAGCGGAAATCTGATTGGATTTGTTGATGGAGATATGGGGGAGCTCATCTTCCCAACCTACTTTTTACCCTGCTACCTCGAGGTGGCTTCGGCTGCTCAGTACAACCTGTACGTGGTTGCCCTTAAGGAGGCTATGCAAGCTAACCGCTTCGACAGCTTTCTAAAGCGGTATCCTGTCGATTTTACCGATATCTTTATTAATGGCAACCGCCACTTCTTCTTTCAGTGCGAGGCCGATTGGAAGCTGCATACCGAGCCGCTGCTTCCAGCTTACTTCAAGGTGCTCGATGTCTTTACCCGCTACGCGGCTCAGTACGAGTCGTCGATATGGCCTGCCGATCGGCAATACCTGCAGCAGCAGGCTTGTTCGTTTGCAGGGTACATACAGCAGTATCACATTGTAGGTGGATGGGAGCAGCTGTTGGGGTATCCTATACTGGGGAATCATCACATCTATCTTTGCCGATATAACAACATTTGGGCCGACGCTGCCTCGGTTTGCTTTTACCAGAACCAGCTCGATGGAAGTGGGTATCAGAATATGGTGGTCGATATTGTGAGCCACGAGGTGGGGGCGCATCTTCTTTACAGGGAGGCTTGGCTCGGAGAGGAGCTGCAGCAGGTACGCGAGCAGCATCCCGAGGTGCTTTATGCCGCCTACGAGTCGCTGGTGATGTTCTACAACCAAAAGGTGCTGGATCGTAGGCTTACCTACGACTTGGACTACTATCATGGAAAGGAGTTCCTGAATATATACGATCTGCTATCTAATCTGCAGCTCTCGGTGGTGGATATGCTGCGCAACGCGGTGGAGCAAATGGCCCCTCTATGGAATCTGAGTTGAGCAGCCTGAAACTGTTCCTCTTTTTTACTTTTTCTTATTATTCAGATGTAATAATTTTGTGCCGTTGGATGGAAGTCGGTTTTACTTTTGGCTTATGGGGGTAGCCGGTGTTGTAGGGAGGCTGACGTACTGTTCGTAGCGCATATTGAGCGGTTGAAACAGAGCATGTCCTGCCCATGCTGTAACTATTTTAGAGGGGATGATGAAAAATTCTAGCGTAGAGCTGGCTGCATTGTTGGTGACGGGGTGTTTTTGTTTTAAAAATAGGGCTTTACCTAGCGGGATAACCTTCGAGGTGCTTTTTGTGCCCAACTTCGAGGCGGCTATCTATACGGCGGGCGAGCTGGGTGGGAGCCGAAACCCTAGGCTAAGGTATGTCAGCATGACGGCCTCCGACAGGCTGCTGCTGCAGCAGGCATCGGACTTGATAGGGCTTAGCGCCGAAGAGTTTGGCGTTTTTGCTTTCCCTACCTACTTTCTTCCCTGCTATTTGGGTATCAGCTCGGCTCGCGAGTATCTTTCCTTTATCGAAGCGCTGAAGCAGGCCATGCAGT
Source organism: Alistipes sp. ZOR0009 (assembly GCF_000798815.1). Classification (NCBI taxonomy): domain Bacteria; kingdom Pseudomonadati; phylum Bacteroidota; class Bacteroidia; order Bacteroidales; family Rikenellaceae; genus Alistipes; species Alistipes sp. ZOR0009. Next base: position 12,260 of record NZ_JTLD01000074.1, read on the forward strand.
CTGGCTGCTTCGACTCGTTTTTACAGCGCTATCCTGTCGATTTTACTGACATGTTTATGAGGTGCCATCAGCGCTTCTTCTTTCAAAGCCGCGAGGATTGGCGCCAGCATACCGCCCCCTTGCTGGCCGACTACTTTGCCGTGCTCGACGTGTTTTCGCGCTATATCGCCGAGTACGAGCAGCAAATTTGGCCCGAGCATCGGCGTATGCTCGAGCGTCGGGCATCCGCCCTTTCCCACCGTTTTTTGAGCGGGGGGATCCTGACTCGCTGGGAGCACCTGCTTAACCGGAGCGTCGATGGGTGCCTTCAGTTCTATCTCTGTCGCTATAACAGCTACTGGCTCGATGCAACTTCGGTCTCTTTCTACCAAAATGTGCTAGATGGTGAGGGGGATGATAACCTTGTGCTCGAGTATGTCAGCCATCAGGTTGGGGCGCAGCTCCTGCATGCCGCAGCATGGCTTGGAGAGGAGCTGCAGCAGGTGCGCGAGCAGCATCCCGAGGTGTTTTATGCCGCCTACGAGTCGCTGGTGATGTTCTTCAACCAAAAGGTGCTCGACCGCGGGCTTACCTACGACTTAGACTACTATCAGGGCGACGAGTTTGTCAGCCTATACAATCAAATATGGTATCCGCAGCTCTCGGAGGTGGATATGCTGCGCTACGCGGTGGAGCAGATGGCGCCCAGATGGAATCTGAGCTGAGAAACCTGAAGCTGAATGGTACCTCAGACCTTTTGACGAGTGGGCTGAATAGTTTTTTTAATAAGGGAGTAGAGGCTACCCGCCCATCCGAGCTTCTGACGGCCAGCCCGGAGTCCCGTTCTACCCATCCGAGCCTCTGACGGCTAGCCCGGAGTCCCGTTCCGCCCATCCGAGCCTCTGACGGCCAGCCCGGAGTCCCGTTC
>NZ_JTLD01000075.1 GCF_000798815.1 Alistipes sp. ZOR0009
CTGGGGGCTTTCCTGAGCCTCGGTTTTAGCTCTTGGAAACTCTGGGAGCTTTCCCGAGCCTCAGTTTTAGCTCTCGGAAACTCTGGAGGCTTTCCGCGCTCTCCGTAGTTTTCTCAAACGCACGAGGCTGGGCGAAATCTTAGATACCAACCTTACCAAGTAGCAGGGTGCCATCTAAATGTAGCAAAAAAGTAAAGCGCAGCTGCTGATAGGAGCATCTGCATTCTGCTATTTTCTTCCCACTACTTTTTTGGCGCAAAAAAGTAGCACAAAAAACAGGGCGAAAATTAACTCGCACCGTCGACTTATAGAAGCTTAGATCTTTGAAGAAAGGTAGCAGAACGATTTCGGTTTACAATTTTGGTTAGGGACGACCTGCCGAGCGTTGCTCAAACAGAGAACCGTAGCGTAGCGGAGCTCGGCGACTGCAAGGAGCCAATTTCGCCATTGACTGTGTGGCTAACGCCACGGGTGTTTACGGATGGGAGCTTAGCGACTTCTTGTACGGCAGTGGCCGAATGTGGCTGGTACTTCTTTTAGGAATGCCGTATGTAAAACTTCCTCTAAGCTGCTAACATCTATATCAGGTAAACTTTACCCGGCAGCGGAGGCTATAAATCCAGAAAATTACCTATCCGTAAAGAAGGTGGCGAAGCCACACCATCCCCGTCGAGGGTTTTGTTTGAAGCGGGCGGAGCAACCACAA
>NZ_JTLD01000076.1 GCF_000798815.1 Alistipes sp. ZOR0009
CAAAGGTGACATAAGAGGGAGCCTCAGCAGCCGAATAAGTTTAAATACCGTCCACCTGAAAGCTCTTTCAGGTGGACACTTAAAAAAAATTTTTATGAAAAAGCAGATAAGAGCGGCCCTTGACTATGCAAAATCAATAATTGCGCTCATTTCGAAGGATGCACAGCTATCAAAACACCCAGGTGTTGCAAAATCAGTTAGCAAGATTAAGGATTTGACTCAAATTCCGAACGATGCAAAGACTTACATCGAAGGAAATGCTAGCGAGTTTACCAGCTACCAGCTAGATTGTAAGGACGATTTGGTAACAAAGACTCAAGAAATGTGTTCGCAGCTCGAATCATTGGCATTAACCAATAATGATAAAAAGCAGGCCTTCGAATATCATACAACACCTACCACAATTTTGCGTAATTCGGACCCAGAATTGATAACATTTACAAAAAAAGTCCTAGCGCAGGCCACCGCAAAGCTCGAAGAGCTAAAAAAACAGGAAGTGGAAGAAGAGCAGCTCGACGAGCTGGAGCTAGCCATACAATCATTTGAGGAAAATTACAACGAGAAGCAGCAAACAACCCAAAATATTAGAGTTGGCATGCAGCAAACAACCAGTATTGTAAAAAACCTGAACGAGGAACTCCGCATTCTGGATATACATATGCAGGCGGCTAGTAAAATAAACCCTGCCATTTATGCAGAATACCAGAAAATACGCTCGCAAATGCGGCAGCAAAAAAAAGTTGGCCACAGCTTAATGGCTAAAGCGTATGATGCGACTTCGAAACGTCCACTAAACTCCGTAATAATTGAATTTATAGATGAAAGCAGCGCACCGATACTCGAAAAAGTAAAAGAGGGCGCAACGCTGGAGTCGCTGGGAATAAAACCAGTGCTAACAAAGAAAACTTCACCTCGCGGAATATGCTTCTGTCCAAAGATGAATCCGGGCAAGTACATCGCATTGGCCACGATGCATGGCTTCGTACCAGAAATTGTTCCCGTATTCATTAACGAGAATAACACCTTTGAGCTCAACATAGGGTTAACACCAGTAAATGCTAAAGAAGCACACATCTGATGTTACATCACGGCACTGCGCGTTGTGAATAAGGCAACGGCATAGGAGGTTTGAAGGGTTAAGGTTAATAGCGTGATGTTTTTATGGAGCCTTGGTACAACAATTCCAAGGCTCTTCTTGTTTTTTAGAACAAAAAGCATGGTGCTTACTATATATTACTTATTGCTAAATAGGAATAAATTTTTTATTTTTATTAAGCGTAAACCAATAGCTAACTATATGAGTAAAGATCGAAAAAAGAAGCTCGCCAACCACCAGGCCAAGCAGCAGCTTAAGGAAACAATCAACAAACAGAAACGGGAGTACTACGCCAAGCTATTCACAACAGCACAAAAGCTCGGAATAGAAAAAGCCGTGCGCAAGCTCGTTACCGACGAAGAGCGCTTCTTTTTCAGAACCCGATTAGTAGGTTTTCGATTTAAGAATAAGGATAAAAAGCCGCTGCCCATACCCGCACAAAAGCAGATGCAAAAAAACATCTATAACTTTATTGGAGAACACACCTTATACGATTACCCTAATGGCCAAAAAGTTTCCCTGCTAGAAATACTAGAAACACATTACTTCCTGGGACTATACCTATTGGCCAAAACAAATGACGAGTTTGAGCTACCCGAAAAATATCAGGACTTCAAGGAGTTTTTTGATTTTTGGCAAGATAATTATGGACAGTGGAGGGATCACCTAGAGATCATACTATATCTTATCAGCGCAACCCTCTCCTCGCCAGTACATGGGTATTGGGTTTTTAAGCTAACCGATTTTTTTGGATGCCCATCGTACCCCACACAGCTCGGAAAGCCAATGGTAACCTATATCGACCTGGAATACCAATCCAATAAAGGCGAAAAATACAAGCTGAGAAGCAAGGGAGATACGCGCACGCTCTATCGGCTCTACCACTATAGCTTTCAAAGCGAGCTTACGCCCTGCCTCCTACCACCAAAGCTATTTAATCAGCCAAAGGAGACACAAATACCGGTGCTGCTGCTTTCGCATGCCGAAAGAAGAATTAACGAACGGCTAGATGCGCTATGGGAACGCGTTAGGTACCAAATTGTAGCGGAGAGCATACAAAACGCAACCAAGCTAGTACAGTACAACAAAAACACCCTGCTTATCCCCATCTACTACAAAAAGATTAAGGTGGGCTACGTGGTATGCTTCAACCACAAGAACCAACATCTGATTATCAAAACCTTTCTATTCATCACCTGCAAGGGAACCCCCGAAGGCGATAAGCTGGCCCGCTTTACCGGGCTAAGTAAAGAGGATGAGATTTACCTCAACATCGACAGGATGAGCACCTTTGTACACAACCAACTCTCGGACAACGAGGAGCTGTACGCTATTTTCGAGCAGGTGGGGCTTAGCCATCTCGACAACCTAAAAAACAAAATAACCAAGGCAGATCATTTTAACACCAGCTCGAATACAAACCTATCGAAGCTTAAGGAGATGCTTAGAAAAAAGCAGGAAGAGGAGCAGCTGAGCCAAACGGAGCTCGAGGAGCTCATAGAAACCTCTACGCTTATAAAAGAGGAGGAGACCGAAAGCTTACCAACGCTAAATACCACCTTGGCATAGGCAACCAAACAGAAAAAGAGGGCAACATAGCCCATTTCGACGCTTAAAGGCAGCCAAGCAAAACCAACATCGGACAAAACAAACAGCACCATGCCCCAGCAAAAGAAAAAGAAACGACAGAGCGGACAACAAGCTAAGCAGCACCTGCAGCAGCAGCGAAATCTGCAAAGGAAGGAGTACTTTACCAAGCTATACGAGCTGTGCAAAAGGTTTGGGGTAGACAAAGAGGTAAAAGAATTTATTGAAGATATAGGCCCCTCGTACTACATGCTGCGCCTAGCAGGCATTCGGGTATTCGCCAGCAAAGATTCGGTAAAGCTAACACAAAAAGAGGAGGCTGTACTAAAAAACGGCATCTACTACGTGCTAAACAACTTGGGAGACCAGCCCTACTTTCCCAACGTAAAGGTTAGCAACATGGAGATGTACGGATTAATTGTATACCTATACGCACGGCTGGCTGGTAAACAGGAAAAAGAGAAGATGAAAAAGCAGCCGAACCCTGCGCTGCAAAATTTCGTAGAGCAGCTTGATGTCGCAATCCCAAAATTTGTCAGAGTATTAGACGCGGCGGTCTCTGCATCCATCTACTTTTTCAGAAATATTACCAAGGGAAACCTATCGATTAAGCTAATTGAGACAATTGCGTATAACAACAAGCCAAAAGAGTCAACCGATTCATGCACGAGCTATTCCAATGTCTCGTACTGCTTCTCGCCTCCCGAAACAAAACGGGTGAGGATAGATGGAGAGAATCGAACGGTTTATCGGCTGTATCACATCGAATATAATGGCGAAGTAACGCCCGTAACTCTTGCACCGAGCCTACTAAACGAGCCAGGTAGCGAACCTATAGTGGTATACATTCAAAAGCATGCCCTATATCGATTGGAACAACGGGTAGATGCACCGCTGCAGGACGACATAATCTTTCTCCTCTCTAACAGCATACTTTTAGCAACGGAGTTGGTAATTATCAAAAGCGAAAGCTTTCTTATCCCCTACTACTACGAGAATCTCAAGCTGGGCTACCTCGCCTGCCAACGGATAGAAAACGTGGGGGTGGTGATTAAAACATTCCTATTTATCACCAACAGCGGAACACCAGAGGGATTTGCGCTAGACAAGGTTACCGGACTTAAAAAAGATGACAAGAAGTTCCTACTGGTGGATAAGCTCAGCACATTTGCCAACATGGACATCTCGGAATTGCCCTCCTTCAAAAAAATACTGGACAAGTCGAACCTCTCGCACCTAGCCGAGCTGCACGAAAATATAACCTCCCCCAAAAAAGAAACAGAAGAGGGATCCCTAAACCGAATTTGGATTAAAAATTTTCTCGCCAAAAGCAAGAAATATCGCTATCAGGATGAAGACGAGACAACAGACACCATCTACACCCCATCGGTTATAGAGGAGTTGGAGGCAGAAAAGAGGGAGACAGCCTCGCCAATCCTTGTTTCGTAGCCAAGGGCAAAATGTAAACCTTATAAAAAGAAAAAACAGCATAAAGGCAACCAACAGTACTTACAAAACAACCTAAGCTAACAACAACAATGACTAAAAACAAAAAGAGCAAGCCCAATGCGCAGCAGGCAAGGCAGCAGCACATGGAGATGATACATAAAAAGAGGCAGGAATACTTTCGCAAGCTATGCGAGATAGCGCAAAAGATAGGAATGTACCCTCAGGTAAAGAAGCTGATTAACCTGATAGGTGATAACCTATTTTTAGTACGCCTATCCTCCATCGTTCTTACCCCAGTAGAAAACAGCCCAAAGCTCCCACCCGAAATAGAGAAGGAGATAAAAAAAACGATAAAGGATATGCTATCCTTTCAAAAGGTTGCGCCCTACAACAATATCAAAGAAGTAAGCGCCTACGAGATCCTATTCTACCTGAACTTCCTATGCCTTCACATTGTATACATGCGGGAAGAGAACGTTGATCAGGCAACATTTCTTGACGAGTTCAATGAGCTAGAAGCATTCATAAACCAAACCGAAGATGACGTAAACAGATACACCTTCTCAGCGCTACTAACCACCGCATTCATCCTATCAAACCCACCAATAAAATTCATTTCGCTGCAATATATTGGTTCAAAAGAGAATGAAAAACAAAAAAAGACCCTTACCGACTCGTGGTCAACATGCTTTGAGATCGGCTACCAAGTCGTCGAGCCCGAATCTATAAAGATAAAAGTTGATGGAATTGTGAGAACCGTTTATCGGATGGGATGCGTAAACTGGAGCGGGAAGTATGTAGAGTGTAACCTCCAACCGCACCTTTATCCTAAGGCAGGAAATAAACCGATACCGGTATATATTCAAAGACATGCACTAAATAGGCTAAATGAAAGGCTAGACTCCTTCTTTGAAGCATACCGAATTGTTATTCCCGCAGATAGCGTAATCAATGCCACGGAAGTGATAAAGAAAAAAGATGATCGCCTGCTAATTCCGGTCATTTGCCAAGAGTGTAAAATGGGATACCTTGTTTGCCAATGGATACCGGGCGTTGGAATTCTTATACTAACATTTCTTTTTATAACCAGCACCGGAACGCCAGAGGGCGCCATACTCGACAACCTTACAGGGCTAAGTAAAAAAGATAAGGAATACCTAATGGTAGATAAGATAAGCACCTTTTGCATGTCCGATTTTAATAACAACCCCGAGCTGGTAGCCATTCTTGAGGAGGCACAGCTAGGCTACCTAACCGAATTAAGAAATAAGATAACCTTACTAGATCTTGGAAATGACAATCCCCATATAAATGCAAACGTCATAAACGACTTCCTGAAAAAGAAAAAGATAGAAGAGAGCTTAAGCGCAACCGAGCTCGAAGAGCTGCAGGAGATGTCGCTCATGGCAATGCAATCCAAACAGGAAGAGCTGCAGCAAGAGCTATGCGAAAATAAATAACCCGGCAGGCTACCGCGCAAACCCTATCGAAAATAAATTTCGCAACGTGGCACCAGAAAACGAAGCTGGATGCTCAGAAAAACAGAAAAGGCAACCCAAAAGAGAAGGCGCTGGTAGTTTAAAAAACGATACAAAAAGAAATAAGACAAATTGCTGAGAATACTACTGGTTCTCAGCATTTTTTTTGTTATCGGGAAACTAGTACCCCTAGAAGAAAGATCTCGCATAGCAAACTTGTCCAAAAAAAGTGCACAAAAAGAAGCTAAGGGAAAGGCCCAACCCTCGTTTTACATCGACAGGGAGCACCACAAAGCCAATAAAAGATAAAACAGAAGGCAAGCAGAAGGAAGAAAAAGCAACATAATAACAAATCTTCGAACGAAAGTAAAAACAACCGCATCTCCATCTAAATGTTAAAACACACGCAATTTGTTAGCGTATTTTTATGGAAAAAATGCTAAAGTTCCCGCTCAAAAACATTTTGATTTAACGTCATTTTTACAGATATAAAAGATAACATCGGCTCCTCTAGATGAAATCAAAGTATCAGGCATTTATTAAAACAACAGGTTCGTATAAACATTTGAGCTTAGCGTAAAAAATAGCCAAAACAACAGGTGGTAAATCCGCGATCTTAGCGGTTAATTCTCGTTAAACAGCTTTTAACCTTGATGAGGTAACATTTTCTTAACCTAAAATTAAGTTACATTTGCATCATATTTAAAAGCAATGCGAAGCCTTGCTAGTAAAAAAGAAAATATCTAGTTTTAAATCTAGTAAAAAAATATTGCGGGAACTATTGTTTATTAGTGAAGGTTACCAAAAGTTGTTGGTAGCATGGATTTTGTGAAGTAGTTGAAATAAACAATAAAGCAATTTAAAGCCTTGAGGTAATACCTCAGGGCTTTTTCATTTAGCCCACACCGAATAGAAAGCTGGCACCACTCCCAACATATTTACCTGCAAACTTGCGCCTGAAACCCACCTGTATCCTCTTTTTCTGGCCACCGCTGCATTAGCAACATCAGCAGGAAAAAAGAATCCCCCACCATAAAACAAATAGATAGGAAGAAGAAAGTGCTCATTCACAAAAGGAATAAAAGAGACGAACGACGAGCAGCAGTACATTTAAAGCTATGCAAAAACCGAAATGAAGTCGATGACTGCAAACAAGAGGCTCCAAGTCGCGAACCTATAAAATAGAATACGATGAAACAATCAACCTTAAAATCACCATCGAAATATACTAAGTCAGGAATGCTCGCTATAAACAATTGAATGAGTACAAAAACAAAAAGGGCAGGATTAACTCCTGCCCCATTTTATAAATAATCGGCAACCTACCTCAAGTACTTAGCGTAGAAACCTAGCATGTATCTGTAAAGTTCCAACCTGTTTTCCTCGCGATAGAATCCGTGTCCCTCGTTATACTTCACCAAATAGGGAACTTCGAAGCCCTTTTTGCGTAAAGCAGTAACAATTTGATCCGATTCAGCAATATTTACGCGAGGGTCGTTAGCCCCTTGAATAACAAAGAGCGGTTTTTTAATCTTATCGATTTGGTAGAAGGGAGATACCTCCTTAGCAATCTTAGCCTCTTCTGGATTATCGAGATCGTACCAAATTTGCTTTACCATCTCCTTGTAAGGTTTCCAGTATTCGGGGAAAGAGTTGAAGAAGGTTTCGATATTCGACACGCCCACGTAGTCGACACCACATGCGTAAAGATCTGGAGTCTTAACCAATCCCATTAAAGTGGCATATCCTCCATGGCTAGCACCATAAATGGCGATTTTATCCTTATCAACCCATCCTTGCTCGATGCAGTACTTTACACCATCCTCAACATCGTCCATAAGTTTACGTCCGATTTGCTTAAAACCAGCACGAAAGAACTCTTTACCGTAACCTCCGGAAATTCTGAAGTTAACCTGAAGAGTTGCATAACCGCGGCTAGCAAAAAGTTGAGTTTCTGGGTTAAATCCCCAAGAGTCGCGAATACCTTGAGGTCCTCCATGAGGATTTACAATCAACGGAACCTTTTGTCCTGCAAGAGCGGCCTTGGGAAGCGTGATATAGCCATAAATTGTTTTACCATCACGGCTTGTAAACTTAATTGGACGCATTTCAGCCATATCTGCCTCCTTAAGCTGAGGCATCAAATCGTAAAGCAGCTTTACCTTTTGAGTTTTCACATCGTACTCGTAGTAAGCACCATAAAACTTATCGCTTCGAACAACAACAAGCGCCGTATTTTCATTATCATCAGCATCTACAACAGAAAACTCCTTACCTTGAAACTCCTTTTCTAGCCTATTGTAGATCTTCTTGTAAAATGCGCTTACAGGAACGGTTACCGATTTTTCCCCATCGTAGCTGAAATAGTCAATTTCGTAGTTTCTTTTACGAGAAGTTGCCATTCCTTCCACATCGAATGTTGGGTTCGCAAAAACTTCCTTAATTTTCACCTTCTTTTGCAGGTCGTAAAGAATGATTCGAGCTTTATCGCTATCTAGGTTGGTAAGCACGTAGGCATCGTTCTTGTTTGCAGATGGATAGTTGAATCCTATAATATTAAAGGAGTCGTCCCACTTCATCTTACTAACTAAGGCAAACTGATTTGTTTCCAGATTTTTGTAGTAAAGTTCGCTTTCTGTTCCATTAACCAGCTTAGAATATCCACGAAGTACACCATCTTTATCAAAGATGAAGTCTTGGATTGGGTTATTCTCGTCTTTATTTTCAAACAGCTGCGTTAGCTCGCCGGTAACGATGTTTAACTTAAAGGGTTCAAAGATCTTTCTATTGTTCTTGTTCATCGAAACGATGATGTAGTTCTTTTGATCTTTTAGAACCTTTATAATGCTAGCCTTAACACCTTCAAAAGGAGTAAGATCGCGAGTGTTGGCACCATCGAGATTAGTAGCATAAATATGGAAGTTTTCATTTCCACCTTTATCCATTACAAAAACCAAGCGTTCGTCATTAATCCAGCCATATCCCTTAATCAGCTCGTCTTTCTCTTCAATTGCACGAGTAATTTTACCTGTTGCAATCTCCTTTACGTAAACATGGTTTTTATTCTGAGCATCTTTTTCCATGTACGACAGGAACTTCCCGTTAGGTGAGAGCTGAAAAGAGGAAGCTTTGGGCTTAGCAAAGTAATCTGCAACCTTGTACTTAAACGTTCCTGAGTCGTAGCTAGCAAGTTTCTCCAACTCTTCCTTAGTTGAAGGTAATGCATTATTACCGGGAAGCTTGCTTTCGAATTTGGCAAGCGACAAGGGTGCTGATTTACCACCGAGAACAACAGTTCCGTCAATTTTACCAGCGCTAAGCTCGCCTTCGTAGCTTATTTGAAGCTTCCCAGAACTCATTAGCAACTTACTTCCTGTAAGTTCAACTTTTTCCATAGGAAGACCAGCAGCACCTTGTGCTGGAACATCCAGCGTTGCCGAATAGGCGCCTGCCGTTTGCGAAATATGGAAAACAAGTTCGACCTTCATTCCTTCTAAATCGACTAAGCCTTTCCAATCTCCCGAAGCGCTTTGTGCATTCCCTAGAATGCTAGTTAACCCTAGCGCCATAATTAATCCGATTGACTTTAGTACCATATAAATCTATTTAATGTTAATTTGGTTGATCGCAGATTATTACCTAAAAAAAACGGAACCTACGTGTTACTTCGAACACCTTCCATTTTAACAAGCCTCTACCAATTAAACCTTCATTTGCATTAGACGCTCAAACCTCAAAAGGTTACAAAGCACAAATACATTTGGGCTGAGGCTCTACAGCTATAACAACGTTCATCTTATATTGATCGTTTACTAAATACTAAAACAAGACTAACACAATTATACAAAATTCACTAACAACGACCTAATAAAAAGAAAATAACACCCCAAGTACAAGCAAATATAAATACCAGATACATCCTTTAACGAATAAAACATAGGTATAAGTATGCGTTTACATAAAATATTTTCAATATGATATGAACACGAGTATGTTTATAAAACCTCATCACAAATTAAAACGCCCTGCAAAATTATTTTTGCCACATGAGAAACGATTCAACGAAATTCTATTTGGGACCAACTCCACAGTAGTAATCGCAAACAATTAGGAAATGGTACATAACAAGAAAACGTTCAACCAACATCTTAAAGAACGCTAGATATACCTTTCAATTTTGGATACGGTTTTCCTAAAAAGCGAAGGTGCTTGGAATCGATAACCTATGAAGAAGTGATAATACCCTCTCGACTGGTCTATTTGAGAACTATTAGATTGAGACTGAGACGTGACAATAAGGTTGGAACCAACACCGCCATATACCCGACGGCCATTATATCCTACATTTATGCTAGAATGTCCATATGCAAGTGGCTGATAACTTTTAACAGTATAATCACCGTCGGGCAACAAGGTAGAAAGCCTAATATAGGCCACACCAACTCCAAGAGCCTGCGCTAAAGACACATAAAAATTTTTACGAATTACAAAAGAATAACCATAGTTTCCAATTGCAATAAGATGATAACTCTTTTGTTTTTGATCGCTACCTCCTGAAAAACCAGGGCTATCTAATAAATGATAGCTATACTCTAGAGATACCATAAATGATCCACAACTTTTACGTTGAGCCTCGGTTTGAGAGGTTATCGCCTTAAGTGAAAAGTTGGGATTAAACTTGTAGGAAGTCATTCCTCTTAATGACACAATTCTCAAATCTGGAAGTATGATATTAGGGTCTCCCTCCTTCCATTCGGGACTTAGATTTTTCGTATTAGCGATATAAAACCCTTTAATTCCTGAAATTTCAAAATCTTGCATCCAATGACTAAATTGAAAGCGTGTCCCAAAAGAAAGATTGGTTGTTTTTCCATTTATTTTGGTATCATTATTCCCAGGCAAAAAACGAGGCGTAAACCCAAAACCAAAAGAAACAAATTTATAGTCGAAAGAGACTCTAGCAGCAACTGCAATATTAGGGCGGATATCGAAATAAAAGCCTTTACCAGAACTTTCCAGCTTCTCGTAGTCGTTATTTAAGCTTAACTTGATATTTATAAGCGTGTCAAATTTTTCCACATATAAGTTTGCTCTCTTTACCAACGTATCAGATGGTTGTGCAGATAAGCAATCAACCATAGCAATTAGCACCAATAGGAGTAAAAAGGTTGGTCTCATTATGTAGAAATTAGGGAGCCGTCTGTTTTCTCAAAAAAACTAATTTATAAAAAAGAGTCGCTACCAAGAGCGACTCTCCGTTTAAATCAACCATTAATTGCTAAATATCGAAAACGTCCTTAAAAGTTTCAATAAAGGCATGCTTGGGCAATGCACCTGCGGCCATTTGTGGAGTTCCCTTTGCTGGAATAAAAAGTAAGCTCGGCACACTTCGGATCCCAAATGCAGCAGAAACCTCCTGTTCTGCATCGGTATCTACCTTATAAAAGTCTATTCTCCCTTCAAACTCTAGAGAAAGTTCATCTAATAAAGGGGCAACCGCTTTACAAGGGCCGCACCAAGTTGCATAAAAGTCGATTACCGTATGACGCTCGCCTTTAAAATTCCAGTCCTCTTCTGTTGTATAATCAAAAATCTTTTCCTTGAAAGATTCGGATGTTAACGCATTTACCATTTTTTACTCAATTATAGTAGTACCTTTGCGATCGCTTTTCAAACAATCAAACATTGATCGCATAAATTTGTTCGAAAGCAACTCTAATTGGTGTAACTTTACACAGTAAACAGGACATATAGACTAATGCGCAAATATTTCAAAAACCCCGTCTTTAAGCTTATTTCGGATGTAGTAAACGAGCAAAACTTGGAGGCTTACGTGATTGGAGGTTTTGTTCGAGATCAGTTTTTACAAAGAGAATCAAAAGACATAGATATAGTTGTAGTCGGCAGCGGAATAGAGCTTGCAGAACGTGTTGCCGAAAAACTGGGACCAGCCGTAAAGGTCAGCGTTTTCAAAAACTTTGGAACGGCCATGGTTAAGCTCAAAGATCTAGAGCTTGAGTTTGTTGGAGCCCGAAAGGAAAGCTACCGCATCGACTCGCGCAAGCCAATAGTAGAAAATGGCACCCTCGAGGACGATCAAAAGCGCCGAGACTTCACCATTAATGCGCTTGCACTTAGCCTTAAAAAGGAGAATTACGGAGAGCTGGTTGACCCTTTTAATGGGGTTGAGGATATTAAGCACGAAACTATTCGCACACCTCTCGATCCAGATACCACATTCTCGGATGATCCGCTGCGCATGATTCGAGCAATCCGATTTGCAACACAGCTTGGATTTAATATTGATTCTGAGACGCTTGAATCCATCACCCGAAATCGAGATCGCATCGAAATTGTGTCTAAAGAGCGTATTAACGATGAGTTGAATAAAATCATTTCGTCGCCAAAACCATCTATTGGTTTTATGCTTTTCGATCAAACAGGCCTGCTGGAACTTATTTTCCCTCAACTGCACAAATTAAAAGGTGTAGATGTTGTAAACAACCGCGCTCACAAGGATAATTTTCTGCATACGCTTAAAGTTCTCGACAACATTGCAAAAACAACAGACAACCTATGGTTACGTTGGTCAGCCATCCTACACGATATCGCCAAACCCGCGACTAAAGCATATAACCCTCAACAAGGATGGACATTTCATGGTCACGAATTTTTAGGTGCGAAAATGATCCCGGGGATTTTTAAAAGCATGAAAATGCCCTTAAATGAAAAGATGAAGTATGTCCAAAAGATGGTGCTGCTACATCTTCGCCCAATAGTTCTTTCACAAGAAATTGTCACCGACTCGGCCATTCGTCGCCTTCTTTTTGATGCAGGAGACGACATTGATGATCTAATGACGCTTTGCGATGCCGACATCACATCTGCCAATGATAAAGTTGTGGAAAAGCACCTTAAAAACTTCCAACTTGTACGTCAGAAACTGAAAGAAATAGAGGAAAAAGATGCTATCAGAAACTTTCAACCACCCGTTTCTGGTGAAATGATCATGGAAATGTTTGACCTTCGTCCTTCAAAGCCGGTTGGCGATTTAAAGAATATTTTAAAGGATGCCATTCTCGACGGAATCATTCGCAATAGCTACGACGAAGCCTACGCATATGTTCGCCAAAAGGGAATCGAAATGGGGCTAACACCTGTAAAATAAATTGATAATCAGAAAACATCAAATATAAAAGCCGCAAACATGCGGCTTATTTTCTATCCTTAATCGAACAAATACCTCTCTACATCAATCGAACCAGCTTAATGAGTACTGGAAGGTGATCGGAGAAACCGCCGTTGTATCTATAACCGTTAAAAGTTCTTCGAGGCTTCTTTCCGCCGTACATTGTATCATCTTCAAACAGAAATGGCGCTGAGTAGATCTCCATTCCCCCTAAAAGTTTTACAGGTGTATCACCATCTACCAACCCTTTGCTCACTAAAATCTGATCTATAAGTTCCCATTCTCCTTCGAATTTAATAGACCCTTGCTTTTGCTCTTGTAATGGCAGCGCTAAATTGGTAAGGCTACTAGAAAAAAGTTGCATTGCATCGCTTGTAGCAACATCATTAAAATCTCCAATTACAACAACACTTGCAGATTTGTTAGAATGCAATACGGAATCAACTTTAGACAGTAAATATTTGGCAACAAGCAACCTCGATTTTTCGGCTCGCACACCACCTAACTTACTTGGAAAATGATTTACAAAAACATGCAACGTATCGAACTCCCCCCAACGGAAAACAGAGTATAAGATACTTCTGGTGTATAAAGACGTATCGACTACCTTTGGATTGAAGTAACGAAAATCTAATAAATGTAACTTATCCTTTTGATATAAAAGTCCGACATCAATACCGCGCCTGTCGGAAGAATTCTGATGCACCACCGCATACTCAAACTTACTTAACGGGGTATCATAGGCAAGCTTATTTAAAACAAATCGGTTTTCAATCTCACACAACCCTATAATTTCGGGTGGATTAGGAAGGCTCATAGAGGCAAATACCTTAAATATATTATTGCGCTTAGCAAGAAAACGAGAATACGACCACCGCCTTGCCCCCTCAGGTGTAAAGTCTGCATCATCAATAGTCGAATCTTTAAACGAATCGTAGTAATTCTCGCAGTTGTAAAAGGCAATACGAAGCGAATCTCGTTGCGAAAAGCACTCCTTTGCCATAAAAAGAGACATCACTATGATTAAACACCGCCTTACCATACCTACATTTGAAATAATATCATATATAGCACCGAAAAAAGAAGCATACCCAATAGAAAATAGCGAATAACTTTTGCCCCCCAACGCACAGAATATTTTGCTCCAAGCCAACCTCCAACCATATTTCCAATACCCAAACTTATCCCCAAAGGAAGGTTTACTTGTCCATTATAAAAGAAAATAGCCAACGCAAAAATCGTAAGTACAAAAGCAAGAAAAACCTTCAAAGAGTTGGCTGTTATTAGATCATTTCCAATGCTTAAAACCAATCCAGCCAAAAGAAAATACCCTAATCCAGCCTGAATAAAACCTCCGTAAAACCCAATTGCTGTGAATATAATGTAATCGCGAAAACGAATTACCATAGGAGCATCAGGTTTAGGACGCAGCCATTTGTCGGGACTATAAATTACCACAAAAAACATGAAAACCAACAAGCCTACAATTGTCCATCGGATAATACTTTCGTTGGCATCAACGGCCAAATAGGCTCCCACAATAGAGCCTATCGATGCAGGAATAGAAAGCACGAGCCCTTCCTTTAACGGGAGCACCCGCTGTTTTGCAAAGCTGGCAGAACCAACCATATTTTGGAGAAGAATACCAATCCTGTTAGTTGCATTTGCCATATGCGGTGACAGGCCAAGCCCCATAAGAACCGGAAGCGAAATAAGCGAACCGCTACCTGCTAAAATATTTATGAACCCGCATAAAACTCCAACAAACGCTATAAGCAGATAGCTAGCAATTTCCATGAGCTAAAAACCTGTTTTAATGTAAATATTTGCAACAAATATACGCACTTGTGCCATTGCTTGCGTTAGTAAAAGTGGAACAATTTAACTGATTTACTATCTTTGCACTAAAATAGACCGAATGAGCGAAGAATCAAATGCCATAATTTACTCTAAAAATGTAGTCGAAATGGTTACATTGGCAAAAGAGTACACGGCATTTTTAGAAAGAGCAGGCGAATACGAAGCAGCAGACTTTCTAAGTCATGCACAAAAGCTACTTCCTCTTATCTACCTAAAAGGAAGCCTTCTTCCGGAGGTTGAGCAGCAATACGAGGAGGAGGTTGAACGCTTTGTTTCGGAAACTGACTGGACTTTTATCCGCAACAATATTGCCGAAATACTCGGTAATACCGACGATTTTTACGAGGTGTATAACGAGCAGCTATTTGACACCGAAGGAGGCGAACAGCTCTCTATAAGTGAGATGCTTGCCGACATTTATCAGGATCTAAAAGATTTCATAGAACTCTACCGCTTTGGTAACCCAGATAGTATCAACGATGCACTTTACGAGCTAAAGCACAACTTCGCCGAATACTGGGGATTCAAATCAATCATCGCTCTAAAAGCAATTCACCGAGTATTCTTCTTTGGCAATCAATCGGAAGAAGATGATGAAGACTCCGACAATTCAAAAGGGGGCTTCTTTCAGCGCTTTCAGGATAGCCATTTAAAATAGCATTCAGCATGTATTCAGCAACGATAAGCAAAGAAGAACTTAACGACCTGCCAATTAGATCTTTCGAAGGTACGATCCATGTTGTGGATAGCCTCGACAAGGTTGCTGATGCCGTTGCGTACCTTAGCAATACTAAATTGCTGGGATGTGATACAGAAACTCGCCCAAACTTCAAGAAAGGACAGCGTAATCGGGTTGCCCTACTTCAACTTTCGGACGAAACGACCTGTTTCCTTTTTCGACTTAATATGATTGGCCTACCGCAAGAGGTAGCCACCATACTACAACGTAGCGACATCAAAAAAGTAGGAGCAGCAATTCGCGACGACATTGCCGCCCTGCAAAAGCTCACCCCGTTTACACCTAACGGATTTATCGACATCCAAAAAATGGTTGATGCCTATGGCATTGAAGCGAAGAGCCTAAAAAAAATGTCAGCAATCGTACTTAAGTTTAGAATCTCTAAAACGCAGCAGCTTTCCAACTGGGAAAGCCCAACCCTAACGCACGCACAGCAACTTTACGGAGCAACCGATGCATGGGTTAGCCGCCAAATTTATATTGCGCTCATAAACGATAATAAGCCATAGCTATACGATGGAAGTAACCGCACAGGTTTTTTTAAAGCCCAAAAAAGAGGAATCTCTTTTGCGCTTTCACCCTTGGATTTTCTCCGGAGCAATAAAAGGAATTATAGGAAACCCTAACGAAGGCGATGTTGTGGAGGTTTACACCTCAAACAACGAGTTCATCGCATTAGGGCACTACCAGGTAGGCTCTATTACTGTAAGGGTAATATCGTTCGAACCAACAATTATCGACCAAGACTTTTGGAACGACAAGGTACAACGCGCATACGATGCGAGACAGGCATTGGGCTTAACCAGCAGCACAACGACCAACTGCTACCGATTAATCCATGGAGAAGGCGACAACCTACCAGGCTTAATTGTTGATATCTATGGAGAAACTGCCGTAGTACAATCGCATTCGGTTGGGATGTATCTTTCGCGCCAAAACATAACCGAAGCGATTAAGCATGTCTACGGTAACCAAATCAAAGCCATCTACGACAAAAGCGAAGGAACACTCCCCTTTAAAGCAGGATTAAATGCTAAAGATGAGTATCTTTTTGGCAGCAGCATAGATACTCCTGTATTGGAAAATAGAATCAAATTCAATGTAAGCTGGGAGGAAGGACAAAAAACAGGCTTCTTCCTCGATCAACGAGATAACCGCGAGTTGGTAGGAAAATATTCGAAAGGCCGCGATGTATTAAACATGTTCTGCTACACAGGAGGTTTCTCCTTATACGCTCTGGCAGGTGGCGCCAACTCCGTTGATTCGGTAGATAGCTCGCAGAAAGCAATGAACATGGTAGATCGTAATGTTGAGGTAAACTTCGGAACAGAACATAAGCATACGTCGTATGCAGAAGATGCCTTCGAATACCTTCGCACCATTGACGGGAAGTACGACCTAATCATCCTTGATCCTCCAGCCTTTGCAAAGCACACAAAAGTGCTCAATAAGGCTCTTCTTGGATATCGGAGGTTAAATGCGCTTGCCTTCCATAAAATTAAGCCAGGAGGAATACTCTTCACCTTCAGCTGCTCTCAGGTCGTTACCAAGGAACATTTCCGTAACTCCGTATTTACAGCAGCAGCTATCAGCGGACGCAAGGTGCGCATACTACACCAGCTAACTCAACCTGCAGATCACCCTATAAACATTTATCACCCCGAAGGCGAATACCTAAAAGGGTTAGTTGTTTATGTAGAGTAGACCAACATGTAAACAGGATAAAAACGCGGATACCCATTACAGGTAATCCGCGTTTCTGTATAATTGATTTGATTAAGGTCATATGCTAACGACTCCGCCAAGGTAGTAACTCTTACATATATCTACAAATAACAGAATAGAATGAAGCAAACAAAATCCTCATCTATTATTTGAACTCAAAATATTTCGAGTATCATACGCTTTTTTTACATTCGCCTACAAAATATATAATATGAATACGCTCCTAACAGTCGGCATTATCATCGTAAACCTAGCATTAATTGCTTATACAACTGCATTCATTACCTTTACCCAAAAGAAACGAGCGGTAAATAAAGCGCTTATTCCCCTATCGATTGGTGTCGCACTTGACATCTGTGCCACCTCCCTTATGATTTTAGGATCATCTCACTCCTTTTTAAGCACGCATGGACTCATTGGCTACTCATCCCTAGTAGCAATGGTTGTAGATTGCATTCTCCTATGGAAATTCCGAATAAAATACAACTCAAAAGGCTCAATTCCTCAACCTCTACATTGGTACACCCGAATAGCCTACATTTGGTGGATATGTGCCTACATTGCTGGCATTTTAGCTGTATTAGGAAGATAGTAAGCAGCCATACAACAGACGTCTTTAACAATTTACAATTGCTAGCATCTATCCCTCATCATCAGAAATCACCTTACCACTTCCACTGTACAAAACAGCACGCTTGTTTAATTTAACAACAACACAACTCATCAAAACATCCGACACTTAAGCAAAAACAGGCCTGTATCACCTCATAATTACCTTACAGCAACTGCTAGTTTCAAAGAAACTTCTACATTCAACATTTTTACACAAACAAACATTCAAATGAATATCAAACATTTACCACACATCAATTTCTAAGATAAATTTTATAAACAAAGCGTAGTGCAACCACAAAGCATTAAGAAAAAACAGCCGCTGCTCATTTATATTATTTCACAATAAAGAAAAACACATAAAATATCAACCATTCGTCTCTCGAACTAACAAACACACTAAATCACTAATTATCAACTCATATAAATAAAAACAACAGGACTACATCTATTACCTCACCTTCTTTTTACTCATGCAAGGCATTCAAAAAAGAAACTCTTTTTGCACAAGAAACAACGCCATTTCTATCGAAAAAAATACAACCAGAGCATAAACACCATAACACGCCCTACCGGTATGTTAACATAATTTTAATAGAAGCATCCATTATTAGCATTTATTTTCAATTTTAGCACTCGGTAATAAACCTCCAAAATCGACGAGCAACCACATTTTAAGGAATCCAGTCCGTCGTTAAGGGAACAAATTGTACAACTAACTTTAAATCTAGGTATGAAAAGAAAAAAGGGATTAGCAATGCCTAATGGGCTTGCCATGCCAGTTCGACTGCTCTGCCTTGCGTTTATCCTACTTTTAGGATTTAGTGCAGGAGCACAGCAACTCACCACAACTGGTAAAGTAAAGGATGCAAAAACGGGTGAAGCAATACCTGGCGTATCTATTGTAGTAAAAGGGACTAGTACAGGAGTAGCATCAGACATCGATGGTAATTTCTCCATTAAAACATCTACCCCTAACGCTATCATCACATTTTCATTTGTAGGCTACCAAACCTTAGAGTTACCGCTTAAAGGACAAAAGTCGTTGGTCGTTTCGCTTGAACCGTCTAACCAAAAGATTGACGAGGTTGTTGTTGTAGGGTATGGCACACAAAAAAAAGCAAATCTAACAGGATCTGTCAATGTAATCAAAGCAGAATCTATAACAGGTCGCTCTGCAACCTCCCTTACAAATTCCCTACAAGGCACAACTCCTGGAGTTACAATAGTATCGAATCCAGGAGATGTAGGTCGAGACATGGGGTCTATTACTGTTCGAGGAAAAGGAAATTTGAGCACCTCAAATCCTCTGTTTGTAATTGACAATGTAATTTCGAGCGAAGGAGACTTTCAGCGAATAAATCCATATGATATCGAAAGCATTAGCGTTCTAAAAGATGCGGCAGCATCTGCCATTTATGGTTCGCGAGCAGCATACGGAGTATTCATTGTAACAACTAAAAAAGGAAAAGATGGCAAAATGTCTGTCAGCTACAACGGATACTATGGAATGCAAACGCCCACTATTCTCCCTAAAAAACTAGGATCAGTCGACTTTGCGATGTTAACGAACGAAGCAAATGCAAATGCAGGAAAAACTCCCGTATACACTGCTGATCAAATTAAGATTATGCAAGATGGAAGCCAACCTGATCTATACCCGAATACAGATTGGTACAGCCTTGTATACAGAAAAAACAGCCCCATACAGGAGCATAGCTTAAATTTATCAGGTGGAGGGAAAACTCGCTACTACATAAGTGGCTCATTTTATGATCAAGAATCACTAATTCGAAAAAAAGATCTAAAAAGATACTCCTTTAGGACAAACACCGAAACCGATTTTAATAACTATATTAAGTTAGGTTCTAGCATCTCCTATGTGAAGGATGATTTTACAAATCGAGGTGGCGACTTCTCTACCGCTGACTTGGATAGAATGACGCCATTAACAGTTGCTCGCCATTCAGACGGAACATGGGGTAGCATAACAGCAGGAAAAATAGGCGAAACACTAGCAAAAGATAACCCACTTCGCAAGATTGCAGAATATGGAAGGTCTGACTATAATACTTCTCGCTTCAACGGATCTGTTAATATGGACATCACTCCCTTTAAAGATCTTAAAATAACCAGCATTCTATCTTACAACCAGTACAATAAAAATGCATCAACCTTCGAAAATGAAGTAGAACCAGTTACAAATTTTCTGACAAAAAAAGCCATAGAATCAACAAAGGTTTCACCCAACAACCTTACAAAAAAGTGGGAAACAAGTACTAATCTTGTAGCTCAAGTTTTCGCTACTTACGAAAAAACATTTGGAAAACATGACGGGAAAGTTATGGTAGGTACTCAATACGAGAAATACAAATACCAGATGCTTTCTGCAGGAAGGAAAAAATTCCCGTCAAATTCACTGGATGCTATAAATGCGGGATCAAACATTGGAGAAAATCTGTCTAATAACGACGACATTAAAGAAAGTGCATTTCTCTCTCAGTTTGGAAGATTCAACTATAGCTATGACAGCAAATATCTGTTTGAGGCCAACATTCGTTTCGATCAAAGTTCAAAATTTCACAAAGACCACAGACTTGGTATTTTCCCTTCATTTTCTGCAGGATGGAGAATAACTCAAGAAGATTTTTTACGCAACATAGACTGGCTTTCAAACTTAAAACTAAGGGCATCATGGGGTAATCTTGGTAATGTAAACAATGTAGGCTACTACGATTATCTCGATGTACTTGGCACTGGAACTGCCCTTATTATAGATGAGAATAAGGTTGACGGAGTATGGCCTGGAAAACAACCCAACCCATCATTAACGTGGGAAACAATTGTAATGGCAAATATAGGATTTGACATAAGTCTTTTCCATAACTCATGGGACATCCAAGTTGATCTATTTAATAGAGAAACAAAAGACATACTGCTTCCTCAACCACAGCCCGTAGAGTTAGGCCTCTTAACAGACAGCGACCCTAACAAAACCCAAGAAAAATCTATAAATGGAGGTGTTGCGAGAAATCGAGGTATTGAATTTTCAACAGCGTATAGAGGAAGCATAGGTGAGCTTAAATACGAAATATCCGGTAATTTCTCTAAAATATGGAACAAAATTACCGATTTAAAAAAAGTGGAGTTCCCTCCTGTTGGAGTAACAAAAAATAGCGTAAACCATCCCATCTCGTCCTTCTACATGTATGAAGCAGAAGGGCTATTTGTTGATCAAGCAGATATAGACAACCACGCAAAACAAAGCACAGCAACTAAACCAGGGGATATTAAATACAAAGACCAAAACGGAGACAACATTATAAACGAGGAAGATAGAACATACCTAGGAAACAGCGATCCCTACTTTACATATGGGCTAAGTTTTAAAACTTCCTATAAAGGGTTTGATCTTTACGTGCAAGGTCAGGGAGTTGCAGACGTAAAAGTTTATCTTGACGCTGAAGCTTCTCAAGCATTTTTCAACGGAGCAGGAGCAAAAGAATATCAACTAAAGCGATGGACAACCGCAAATCCCAATCCAAATGCTGCTTACCCAAGAGTTCTACCTAGTGCCGCCAATGGCCATAATAGAGTTCTTTCTTCCTTCTGGCTATACGACGCATCCTATTTTAGAATTAAAAGTTTAACTCTAGGATATAACATTCCGCAAGCAGTGACTAGCAAAATTAAAATAAGCAATGCTCGTGTTTACCTATCAGCTAGCAATCCTTTCACAATAAGAGGTGATAAGCGAATGGAAGATTTCGATCCAGAAACTCCATCTGGAAGGGGATCATATCCTAACCTAAAAGTTTATTCCATTGGTATAAACGTCACATTTTAGTCTTTAAATCAAAAAAATGTAAAAATGAAAGCGTTGAATTACAAAAATATATTTGGATCACTACTGTTTGCAATTGCACTTAGCAGCTGCGAAAGTGATTTTCTTGACCGCTTCCCGAAAGATAAAATCTCTTCAGAAACCTTTTGGAAAACTGCAAAAGATGCAGAGTACGCTTACAATGGCTGCTACGCCTATGTAGACGCTAGCGTTTCTGACGCCTACAAAGATGGCTATGCCGATAACGCCTATTGCCAATATCCTTGGGAAAGTAACGCACCTTCCATTTCGGCTGGAGATATAGATGCTAATATTGAGGAAAGCTACAATTATGTAGGGATTCGTCGTTTTAACTACTTTCTCGACAATATTGATAAGGCCCCAATTTCTGACGATCTAAAGAAGAGATACGTGGCAGAGATCAAAGTACTTAGAGCTTGGAGGTATTTCAACCTAACACAAAAATTTGGGCCCGTTTCATTAGTTACAAAATATATTATCGAAACCGAGGATGGTAGAATAGCACCTACACCCGAGGCCGAAATCGTAAAATTTGTAGTTTCAGAGTTAAATGCAGCAATTGCAGATCTCCCTGAAAAGGCAACTTCGAAAAGCCGTATTTCTAAAGCAGCAGCTCTGGCATTAAAAGCAAGAGTACACCTCTACTATCAACAGTGGAATGAAGCCGCAGCCACCGCAAGCGAAGTTATGAAGTTAGGGTATGAACTTTTCAAAGTTACATCTCTTACTGCTGCGGACTTTAAGGATGATTACAGCCAATTTGTAACCTTTGCCAACGATGCTGAAAAAGAAGATTTTTATAAAGGATTGAGAAGCTACGAAAAGCAATACTGGGATGTAAACTCAGGCAATAAAGAGGTTGTATTTGAAGTTGAATACCTAAAAGAAAGTTCCTACGAATGGTCTAGCGGTATAAATACTCTTTTCCTAGCTGCAAATTCAGGAGGAGGATGGAGCTCCATTACTCCAACTCAAGACCTTGTAAATGCATACCTAAAGAGAAACGGAGAGCCATTTACACCTCCTACAAAAGAAGCAAGAGCTGCTCTGTATAATAACGGAAAGTATGCGCCGGAATTTCTAAACGAATTTAAAAATAGGGATACAAGGCTTTATGCTTCTATTCTATTCCCCGGAGCTATGATGAACTCGATAGAAGAAGGATATGTGTTTACATGGGAAAAAGGCGGTAGCAACATCTCTGCTAGCGGCTACAACTTCAGAAAACTAGTCGATCCAACAGATCCTTCTGCTGCTCCCGATTGGAAAGGTCCTCAAAACTACCCTGCAATTAGATATGCTGAAGTTCTTTTAACTTATGCTGAGGCAAAAAACGAGGCCTCAGGTCCCGATGCCAGTATCTACGATGCGCTTGACCAAATTAGAGAAAGAGTTGCAATGCCTAAAATCAACAGAACCACTGTAAATACAAAAGAGCTGCTTCGTGAAGTAATTCGCAATGAGCGCAGAATAGAACTTGCAGGAGAAGGTTTTAGATGGGATGATATCCGACGTTGGAACATTTCTAAAGATGTTATGAAAAACACCTATAGCATAGACAACGACCTTGTACAAGCAAGAAAGTGGGAAGATAAATTCGTAAGGCTTCCCTATCCTCAATCTGCCGTTGATAGAAATCCAAAACTTAAAGAAGCCCAAAAAGGTAAGGGCTACTAACCCCCCATAAAACAACTAACGAGGTTACCTTTAGAGGTAACCTCGTTTTTTTTATATCCCAGCGCGGCTAGGCGCGTTGCACTTTTGTACTAAGCTTGCGGCCCTGAAGAACGGCCTCGCACTCCACCTTCGAGTATTTGATGGTTTCGCAGCGGAGCGTCTCGGTATCTATCACCACCCCCTGAAAGCGGCCCAGGGTGCAGCTGCCGGTGTTGCAGTACTGCTTTTTGCTATTCAGGTAGTAGGTGTTGTGGCTTTCCACCTTGTGGGTATGGCCCAGCACCACCACGTCGTAGGTGCGTAGCAGCCGTAGGGCATGCTTCAGGTACTTGTAGGTGTTATACTTTCGGGGAACTTGGTTGATATCCTCCAGCGCATCGATGGTGTTAAAGTACACCCGCTCTACCCAACGAATATGGATGATTCGCTTAAGCAGCAGGTGTAGCCCGAAGCCGATTGCCCTCCCAACTCGTGTACCATTCAAAAAATCGGCTTCGTGGCCATGCTCAAAGTACACCTTTCGTCCCTGCGTATTTACTATGGTATGAGAGAACGTTCCTAGCGGACTAATAAAGTCGTGATTACCCTTTATGAAGATGGCCCCTATCGACTTCAGGAAGGTTATGAGCTCCTTATTCTTTCGGTAGGCATCCTTAAAGCGGTACTTGTACAGCTCGAAGATATCCCCGTTTAGCACCACCTGATCTATCTGATGGCCATCGATCACCTGCTTTAGCATGGCAATAAAGTCGCCGTTCGACCACTCGAAGGTGCCAAAACGGTCGCCATTGCCCAGGTGTAAGTCCGATATTACCAGCACGTTCATCTCGTTATATTTTATGCAAAAATGTACTCCGACACCAGGTGGGTACCGTTGGTAAGCTGCTGCTGCCTTACGCGCTCCTTGTAGCGGCTCATCACGCTATCGTTGCTGATGAAGCGCAGCGCGGCATGCCCCACCCTATAGGGGGTTGGCTCGTACACGCCCAGCCCGTTCTGCACCACAAACTCCAGGTTACCCTTCTCCTGCTCCCAGATGTAGGAGTTGACGATCGGGATCTTGCCGCTCATCAGAATTTCCATGATGGTGTTGGGTCCGCCCTTGGTGATCACCACATCGGCGATGTTGATAAGCTCGTACACGTACCCCACAAAGCCCAGCGCGGCAAACGAGGCAAAGCGCCCCTCAAATCCCGCGCGCAGCAGCGAGCGCCGCTGCTCCTCGTCGCGGCCGCACACCACCACAATGTTGGCATCCAACCTAAGCGCGACCATACTTTTTAGGATGTCCATAGCTCCCGGCATTCCGTCGCCGCCACCTAAAAGCAGTATGGTCTTCTTAGATTGATTTATCTTTAGCGTGTTGGCTACCACCTGCCGCTCCTCGGCGCCCATTGGCCGCTCGAAGCGCGAGTTGACGATAAACGGGAACACCTTTATCCGGTCTTCGTCGGCCCACTTCTCCTTAAGCACCTTCTCCTTAAGGCGCTCGCTAAAGAGCACGTAGCTGGGTCCCTTGCGCAGAAACCAGAACGGGTGCGCCGTGAACGGGTCGGTAACAATCACCTCCACCTTTATCTTAAGCCCCAGCTCCTCCACCAGGTCCATTACCGGCTTGATGATGAAGAAGTGGAGCACCACAATCTTATCGGGCTTATTGGGCAACACCACCTGCCGCACGTAATCTTTGATGGGCTTCCCCACCAGCGCAGCCGTAGAGAGCGAGAACGGCCTGTACTTGTTTAGCTCGTACAGCACCGAGTACACCCACTTAGCCCGCTTTTGAGCCATTCGGTAGCCATCTTCCACCACCCCGTTGATGTAGCGAGGCGCATTCTCCAAACAGTTGTAGAGCATGGGCGTGCAGCTTTCGGGATACTTATGGCTAAGGTACGACGCGATGGAGCGGGCTGGCGCCTCGTGGCCTCCACCTGTCCTGAGGTAGAGTAGCGCGATTCGTTTGTTTTGCGGGTTGCCTAAATTTTTCATCTCTGAGCTATTTTCTATACCCCAAATTTACCGCCCGCACGTTAAGCCTACGGGTAGGCATCGTTACCATTACATAAATATATAGGGGGATGGATGGCCCAGCCGCTTTACAATGCCGTAACCTTACCTTAAAATGCATGCAGCCAAGCCGTAGCATACTGAGGCTCAAGGAAGATACACCAGGCTGCCACCTCCCTTTCCGACCGTAGCTGAAAGTCCCGTTGGAGCACCACGCCTACCTCCTACCGCAACCAGAAGTGGCTCCTGCCCTCTTTTGTAACCCCGATCGCAGTCGGAAGCTCTTTTTACCTCAAAAACATCTTCCGACCGTAGTAGGAAGCACTTCGAGACCTTTATTTATACTTCCGACCGTAGTCAGAAGTACTTTTCAGCCCAAAATCCACATCCGATTATAGTCGCAAGTACTTTTTATCTCAAAAACAGCCTCCGACCGTAGTCGGAGGTACTTCGAGACCTCTATTTACACTTCCGACCGTAGTCAGAAGTACTTTTCAGCCCAAAATCCACATCCGATTACAGTCGGAAGCACTTTTGCCTCAAAAACATCTTCCGACCGTAGTAGGAAGCACTTCGAGACCTCACGTTGTGCTTCCGAACGTAGCTGGAGGTAGGTTTTGCCCTCTGGGGGTACTTCCTACCGCAGCCCAAAGCGGCGCCTCTGGCCAACGGCACGCCCCACAGCCCTCCGAAGCGCGGTAAGGGCTACGGGCTACGCCGGCACCATCATCGGCAGACATCGAGACATAAGCGGGAATAAAAAAAGCGCCATCTCCAAAAGGGAAATGCCGCCAGACAGGGGCTGTACGCCGCCTAGGCTGCCATCGCCAGCCTATACGAGGTTGTACGTGGGGATGCATCAACCAGCCGCCCAGCCGTTGGCCAGCGGCAGCATCCACCTAAAAGAAAGGGAACGATGTAAAAGCAAAGAGGCCACCCGCCGTTTGGCCAATGCGCCCCGTGAAAGCCCCTACGGGGTGGCAGGCACGGGCAGGCGGCAGCGCGGACAGGCTACCGAGGCCGCGGCGCTACCGAACAAACACCCAACGATCCATCGTCGATAGGTCGGGGTTGTAGGCGTAGCCGCCGTAGTCGAAGGTTTTGATATCCTCCACCTCCTGTATGTTTTGCTCGGCCAAAAAGCGCACCATCATGCCGCGGGCGCGCTTGGCCATCAGGGCAATTACGCGTGGCCTATCGCCCCTATCCTCCATAAACACGGGCGTTACGATGCGGGCGTTTATGCTGGAGGGGATAATCGACTTAAAGTACTCCTCGGAGGCGAGGTTTACCAAGGTTGGATTTTCGAGTAGCAGGAATTCGAGGTTCAGCGCATCGGTGATGGTGCTGCCCCAAAACTGGTAGAGGTTCTTGGCCTCGCCCACGCCCAGCTTGCTGCCCATTTCGAGGCGGTAGGGCTGGATGAGGTCGAGCGGACGAAGCACCCCGTACAGCCCCGAGAGGATGCGCAGGCGCCCCTTTAGGTAGTCTACCTGCTGGGGGGTTAGGCTGCGGATGTCGAGCCCATCGTACACGTCGCCGTCGAAGGCATACACCGCCTGACGGGCGTTATCGGGGGTAAATGGCAGGTGCCACTTCTGGAAGCGCTCGAAGTTGAGCACAGCCAGCTTGTCGCTGACGTGCATCAGGCTGGCAATGTCGGCCGGATGCAGCTGGCGGAGCGCTTCAATCAGCCGCTCCGACCTATCGAGAAATTGCGGTTCGGTAAATTCTGCTACAGGAACTTCACTTTTAAAATCGAGCGTTTTTGCTGGAGAAATAACAATCTTCATATGTATAAAATTTAATGATCGTGGTTGTACCCGTTGCCTACAGGGCTACAGAGGGGCATTGCTGGTGCCCCACGCTTCGGATAGCGGCAGGCGCTTGTGTGGCAGGGTCTCTCTCCTAAACAAACAAGTCGACCTAAAGCTTAATCCGCGTTACCGGAGCCACCGAAAGCGGCGTGCGCTCGCCCTTAAGGTAGCGGAAGTATCCCGTTATGCCAATCATGGCGGCATTATCGGTGGTGTAGCCAAACTCTGGAATAAAGACGCTCCACCTGCGCTTTATGCCCTCCTCTACCAGCCTATCGCGCAGCCCCGAGTTGGCCGATACGCCGCCGGCTACGGCAATCTGGCGTATGCCGGTTTGCTTAGCCGCCTTTACGAGCTTGTCCATAAGCACCTCTATAATGGTATACTGGATGGATGCGCACAGGTCGGCCTTATGCTCCTCAATAAAGTTGGGGTTCTGGGCTACGGCATCCCTCAAAAAGTAGAGGAACGATGTCTTAAGGCCGCTAAAGCTGTAGTTCAAATCCGGAATCTGCGGCTTAGCGAACTTAAACGCCTTGGCGTCGCCCTCCTTGGCCAGCTTATCAATCATGGGGCCTCCGGGATAGGGCAGCCCCATCACCTTGGCGCACTTGTCGAAGGCCTCGCCGGCGGCATCGTCAAGCGTTTGACCGATGATTTCCATCTCTAAATGGTCGCGTACCACCACAATCTGCGAGTGCCCTCCCGATACGAGCAGGCAAAGGAACGGAAACTGCGGCTGCACAGGCTCCTGATCGGGCTTCTGTATAAAGTGCGCCAGGATGTGCCCCTGCAGGTGGTTTACCTCCACCAAGGGTACGTTCAGCGATATGGATAGCCCCTTTGCAAAAGACGTACCAACCAGCAGCGAGCCCAGCAGCCCCGGGCCGCTTGTAAAGGCAATGGCGTCGATGTCCGACACCTCCACGTTGGCCATTTCGAGCGCCCGATGTACCACCGGAATTATGTTTTGCTGATGCGCCCTAGAGGCCAACTCGGGAATAACGCCACCATACTTCTGGTGCACATCCTGGTTGGCAATAACGTTAGAGAGCAGCACCTGATCTCGGATTACCGCTGCCGAAGTGTCATCACACGAAGATTCTATCGCTAAAATTGTAACTGCCATCGCCTATCGCTGTGTAATAAAATTTATTTATGCTAGTTTTGTGTCTGTATGACTAAAAAGGAACTACTCAAAAAAATAGTAAAGATAACTTCGTACACGGTATTGACATTGTTGGCAATACCGCTTGTTCTTTTTTTAGCCTTAAAGAGCCCAAAAGTACAAACTTTCGTTGTACATCAGATAACCAACATCCTTTCGGAAAAG
Organism: Alistipes sp. ZOR0009; assembly: GCF_000798815.1. NCBI lineage: Bacteria > Pseudomonadati > Bacteroidota > Bacteroidia > Bacteroidales > Rikenellaceae > Alistipes > Alistipes sp. ZOR0009. The sequence goes on from NZ_JTLD01000076.1 coordinate 28,435, forward strand.
TTTAAAACAGAAATTAGCATCGAGTCGGTAGACTATGCCTTCTTCAACAAGCTCCGAATGAATAAGGTGTTCGTTCGCGACCAAAAGGGCGATACGCTACTTTATGCCAGCAAGATATACACATCGGTGCGTTGGGTAAACCTACAAAATAGAACCATATCGATAGGCACCGCCGAGCTGGATAACGGAAAGTTTTTTCTGAAGCAGGACTCGACGCATACCCTGAATTTAAAGTTTATTTTAGATGCATTTGCCTCTAAGGATACCACCAAGGCAAAGCCCTTTACCTTCCGCGTACGTAACCTCGAACTAAACGACTTTGCCTTTAAGTACCATAAGTGGGGTGCTCCAAAAATTCCCTACGGCATGAACTATGCCGACCTAGATATCCGCAACATCCGCCTAAACCTGCGCAATATCCGCATAGATGGCGATAAGATAAAGGCTAAAATGGCCCACCTGAGCGCCACCGAGAAGTGCGGCTTCGTTCTAAACAAGCTAAATGCCGATATCGACTTTTCGCCCCGCGAGATTAAGCTCTCCAACGCAAAGGTCATAACCCCACTTACCAAGCTCAACACCTCGCACATCATTTTCCGTTTTAACGGGTTTAAGGATTGGCTCGATTACGTACACAAGGTGCGCATGGATGTGGTTTTCAACAACTCGTTGGTCGACTTTAGTTCGATAGCCTACTTTGCTCCTACCCTTTTAAGGTGGGATCTTAAAGGCTACGTTGATGGGCGTGTACGAGGTCCCGTGTCGGCACTTAGAAGCGACAACCTCGAATTTAGAGCAGGCGACAGCACCTACATCGCCCTAAACTTTTCGATAGTTGGACTACCAAATGCCGAGCAAACCATCTGGAGAGGAAACGTAGAGAAGGTATCCTCGAACGGTAAGGAGCTGGGGCAGCTGGTAAAAACATTTGTTGGCACGCACGGCGAACAGGTGGCCAACATCATAGGGAAGCTAGGTCCGCTTAACCTGAATGCCTACTTCAGCGGTAAGTTTGCAGCTTTTACCTCCTCGGCCGAGGTAACATCTGCCATTGGAAACATATCAGCATCGCTGGATACCAAGGAAAGCAAAGGGCACACCAATGGCTACAAGCTGCAGTTTACCACAAAGGCTCTACACCTTGGGCACCTGCTCGATCTTAACAAGTTCGGAACAATAACCACCAGTTTTAAATCGGAAGGTGCCACCACCGGCCAGCTAATACATAGCTCCGAATCGGTGGCAATAGTAGACGAGCTGCAGTTTAACGGCTACACGTACAAAAACCTAGACCTGCTCATAGACCGTAACGGTCGCCAGTACGACTACGAGCTAAACTCGCGCAGCAAGGATGCCGAGCTTCGCCTTGTGGGCAGCTACAACTTCGAAACAAAAATTCCGAGAACCATAGCCTCGGCAAAAATAGATCACATCAACCTTCACAATCTAAACTTCATGGATAAGGATACCATCTCTTCCATAAGAGGATTGATGAGCGTTGACTTTACAGGCACCAAGGTGGATGAAATGAATGGCTCCTTTACGGTTGACCATGCCACGCTGGTTTCTCATCAAAAGGAATTCCTACTAGGACGAGCAGAGGTTAACATCCAAAACTCGGAGCAACAGCGCGTCTTAACTCTCAAGTCAGACTTTATGGATGCGATGCTAAAAGGTAACGCTTCGCTGACCAAAATAAAAGATGGTGTCGACTACTTTGTAAAGCTATACCTTCCAAGCCTACCCTATAGCCGAAAAATTAGCAGCATCGTACCAGCAGAAAAAGCAGCAGCACCCGCTATAAGCCCAAATAGAAATAGGTACCTCTTTGACTGCAAAGTAAAAAATGCAGAAACGTTACTCTCCTTCTTTGTGCCCAACCTAAAAGTTGATAAAGGAACTACGCTTATAGGCGAGGTTGCACCTTCGCTAAACAAGGTCGACGTACGTCTGAAATCTGGAAATATTCAAATTGGAAGCAACCAGTTTAAAAACATAAACCTGCAAACTTTTGGGAGCGAAGATAACCTAAAAGCCAGCGTTGCTTGCGAAGAGTATATCAATAGCAACCTTTCATTAAAAAAGGTAAGCTACGAAGCCTTTACCCAAAATGATAAGGTTAATAGCACCGTATCGTTTAATAACACTACAAGGGAATCTAAGAATGAGGGAACTCTTAGGTTTATAACCAATTTCGAGAATAAAAAACCATCCCGAAAAATTCACTTTCAAACAGATTTCCTCAAATCGACGCTAACGGTAAACGACATTCCGTGGACTATTGGCAATGCCATCATCACCCTCGACTCCTCCACCGTTGCAATCGAGGATTTTAAGCTAACCAACCAACAGCAAAAGATTGCCGTTGCAGGTAAAATTTCTGAAAACAAAGATGACCAGCTACACTTTATCATCAACAATATCGACGTTCAAAATTTTAAAACGCTCTTTGCAAAATCAGGCTTCGACATACAAGGCTACTTAAATGGTGTGGCAACCCTAAAGAATATCTATAAAAGCCCCATGCTGTTTAGCAATATCAAGCTAAACGACGCCTACATCAACGGACGTGCTGTAGGTAGCCCAGAGCTGATTAGCTCGTGGGATGATGTTTCTAAAAAAATTAGCATCTTTTCGTCAAACTACATAAACGACAGGGAGATTTACAGGATATCGGGAACCATAACACCCGATACCAAAGAGCTAGATTTAGATGTAAAAGTCGACCAGCTTCGAGCGTTTCTTCTAGAACCCTTTACGGCTGGTATTGTATCCAACTTACGGGGCTTTATTTCGGCCAACCTAAGCATAAAAGGCAAAACGAACAGCCCTATTATCGAAGGTAAGGCATACCTGAATGATGTCAAGGCCAAAGTGGACTTTCTAAACACGACGTACGGAATCAACGCACCTGTTACCATTACTCAAAACGAAATTCGTATTGCAAACGATACTCTTACCGATGTAAATGGACAAATTGCATTGGTTGATGCCCGTGTAACCCACCGCAACCTGAAAGATTTCAAATTTGATATCAACATTCAGCCTCAGAAATTGCTGGCTTTAAACACCAACCCAAAACTTAGCAATATTTTTTACGGAACAGCTTACGCATCAGGGCTAGTTAAAATACAGGGCGACTTACAAAATCTAGTAATGCGCATCAGCGCTCAAACTGAAAAAAACACAAAGGTTGTTATACCTTTAAATAATAGAACTCAAATTCAGGATCAAAGCTTTTTAACCTTCGTAAATCCCAACTCCAACGAGGTCGATTTTAAACCAGAGGAAAAGAAGACAAAGTTTAAACCTAAATCTAACCTCAAAATATACCTCGACCTAACGGTGACACCTGATGCAGAAGCCCAAATCCTGCTAGATGCCAGCATGGGTGGTATGGCTATAAAAGCTCAAGGAAATTCCGTGCTAAGCATGGAGGTCGATCCTTCAACCAACCTTTTCCAGATCAGAGGAGTGTACACCATTCAAAAAGGGAACTTCAAGCTCTCGCTGCTCAACCTGACCTCAAAAGATTTTTCGATAGATAACGGAAGCACCATATCGTGGACTGGCGATCCTGCCAACGCGTCGATTAACGTGGCTGCGACCTATAAAGTTCGTACTAGCTTAGCGCCCCTATTTGCAGGAACAGAGCAAGGCAGCAACCAGCGCTACAACATCGACTGTAAGACCTCGTTAAGTGGAATGCTTTTAAATCCAACCATCAAATTTGATGTAAAACTCCCAGAAAGTGATCCAGCAACACAAACATTGGTTGCCGCTGCATTAAACACTGAGAGCCAAATGCAGAAGCAGTTCATTAGCCTTCTTATGATCGGCCAGTTTTACCCAGAACAAACATCCCAAAATAATAATGATGTTATTGCCAATGCTGGAAAAGGTATGGCATCCGATCTTATCTTTAGCCAGCTCACAAACATTGTTTCCCAAATATCGAATGATGTTGATTTTGGAATAAAATATACGCCTGCAACAGCAACTACAGATCAGGAATACGAGGTATCCTTCTCAAAAAACCTATTCAACGACTGGGTTACCGTAAATGGGGTTGTCGATTTTTCAGGAAACACGAAATCGACAGGACAGGGTGTTGCGGGAGATTACGACATTGAAGTTAAGTTGGACAAAAAAGATCGGCTAAAGTTTAAAATGTTCTCCTACCAGCAACAAGATAACCTCCTAAAGCTGAGCAACACCAAACAAGGTGTGGGGATTTTCTATCAAGAACAGTTCAACTCCTTTAGAGATCTATTTAAGCGTAAAAAAAAGAAACGTAAGGAGGTAAATCCAGACTCCTCCTCCGCAAATAATAGCAAGGAAGCAAACAAGCAGCCAACACTTCGCTGACAGGGTAAACATTAGCATTAATTTCCAGAAATGTTAATGCCTTTGTCCTAGTGTTATCTTTTTACTATTTTCGACAAAACTTAAGCCCTAAAAAGAATATGATGTTTAATATTTTACTTCAAAGTGGTGCTGCTGCCGACACGGCAAACACCCTTGTAGCCCAATCGACTCAGGCCGAAGGGTTATCTTTTTTTTCGTTAATGGTAAAGGGAGGTCCAATTATGATTCCCCTAGCCGTACTATCGGTACTTGCTATCTATATTTTTGTAGAACGATATATTGCCATTCGCAAAGCCAGTAAATACGATTTAAACTTCATGAATCGCATAAGAGAGTATATCCATGAAGGAAAAATAGATTCAGCGCTAGAACTGTGTCGCCATAATGAAACGCCTATTGCGCGCATGATAGAGAAGGGTATTGAACGAATTGGACGACCTTTAAACGACGTAAACACGGCTATCGAAAACGTAGGCAACCTTGAAATTGCAAAGCTAGAAAAAGGCCTACCCCTTCTAGCAACCGTATCGGGAGGAGCACCAATGATTGGCTTCTTAGGCACGGTAGTAGGTATGATTGATGCCTTCTACAAAATGTCAGCAGCAGGTAACAACCTCAATATTGGATTACTATCAAATGGTATATATATAGCAATGGTAACCACCGTAGGTGGACTAATTGTTGGTATTATGGCATATTTTGGTTATAATATTTTAGTGGCTCGTATCGAGAAGTTGGTTTACAACATGGAGGCAAATACGATGGTATTCATGGATTTGCTTAACGAACCCGTAAAATAATAGCAAAATAAAAGATACTACAATGGCAATTAAAAGAGGATCAAAAGTAGAAACCAGCTTCAGCATGTCGTCAATGTCCGACATGGTCTTTTTGCTGCTTATCTTCTTTCTCGTAACATCCACCCTTGTAAGCCCGAATGCGCTTAAGTTACTGCTCCCTAAAAGTAATAGCCAAGTGCCAGGAAAGCCTGTAACAAGCGTTTCCATTGCTGATAAAAACGGAACATACTTTTTCTACATAGAAACAGAGCCAGTTGCTTTCGAAAACCTACAAAGCGTACTACAGCAAAAATTGATGAACGAAGAGGAAAAAAGCATTGCGCTTCATGTAGACAAAAGTGTACCAATGGAACAAGTTGTTAAGGTAATGAATATCGCCAAAGACAACAATTATAAGTTAATATTGGCAACCAGTCCAGAATAAACCACTCTATGGAGAGCTCGAACACATCAAAGATTGCAGGGATTATTGGCACAATAACTTTTCACGGAATTATATTGCTGCTACTAATCCTTTTCAGTCTTAAACCTCAACTTCCCCTTCCTCCTGAAGAAGGGATTCTGATAAACTTTGGCGACAGCGATGTCGGAATGGGTAGCATTGAACCTTCAATGGCCGACCCTATGGCACAATCTGCCGCATCTCAGCAATCCGCAAGTCAAGAAGAAACACCAATGACTCAAGATTTTGAAGAGGCACCATCAATTGCTGCCAAACCCAAAGTAAAAAAGAAAGAAGACATTAGAAAGCCTACAGCACAAGTAACGCCAACGACCTCTACTAAAACGCAGGAGTCGGTTCAAGCACCTCCTGTAGAAAAACCGAGAGAGGTAAATAGGCGTGCTCTCTTCCCCGGAAGAAGCAATGCAAATGTAGCCTCACGAGGTGAAGGTGACGGCGGAGGCGTTGGAAATCAAGGAAATCCAAATGGCTCTCCTGATAGTAAAAGCAGGATTGGAGGTAGCACTGGCGGAAATGGGACCTCGTTTAGCCTAAGTGGACGAAGGGTAATCGGTGGGCTTCCTAATCCGGATTATGGAGTACAAGCATCAGGCAAGGTTATCGTCTCCATAACCGTGGATCAAAATGGAGGTGTAACCAAGGCTACATATTCACCAAAAGGTTCTACAACTCAAGATGCTCGACTAGTAAACGCCGCACTCAATGCAGCAAAACGAGCTAAATTCAACGTTGATAACGACGCCCCACCCTCTCAAACAGGGCATATTACGTATATTTTCAACCTTCAATAATCTTAAAAGAGCGATATTTCGCTCTTTTATACTTTATAGATAGCATGCAAATTTTATCAAGAGTTCCTTTGACGTACACCTTCAAACTTTTCTCCGAAAGAAAAGACGTACTTGTTTTTGTAACCACACGCCTTGGAGGATCTAGCCAAAACCATCTCGCATCATGTAATATAGGGTTCAACATGGAAGAATCTGCTGAAATTACAGTTGCAAATCGAAGAAATATTTGTAATGCCTTAGGCATCGATTTTGAAAAGACAACCTTTCAGCAACAAGTACACGAAGATTATATTTCCATAGTTGATCTAAAAAATGCAGGTTCTGGTCTATTGCAAAAAGAAAATGCGCTTCCACACTCCGATGCTATGATTACAACCGAAAAAAATATCACCATTTTTGCCCAAGCCGCAGACTGTGTTCCAATAGCCATCTACGATACAAAACAGAAAGTTGCTGCTGTTGTACATGCCGGATGGAGAGGAACTGTAAAAAAAATAGCTCAGAAAACCGCAATTAAAATGATTCAAGAGTTTAACTGCTCTCCCAACAATATGCTCGTTGGAATAGGTCCTTCTATCGGACGTTGCTGCTACGAAGTAGGACCAGATGTTATTGACTCTATCAACCAAAACTTTGCCGACACTTCTAAAATCATACAACAGCATGGCAATTCTGTGCACCTAGATCTCTGGGAAGCCAATAAATGTCAACTTATAGAGATAGAAATTCCAGAGTCAAACATTGAAATCGCCCAAGAATGTACAAAATGCAACGCGCATCTTTACTACTCATCCAGAAATGATAATGGACGTAGTGGCCGATTTGGAATAGGAATTACGTTATTATAAAAGGGAACTCCGTAGAATTCCCTTTTATCTATTTTTCAAAGGATCGAAAAACTTTTTTAACTTTTCGTGAGGAACAGACACGCACACTCTAGAATATTTCTCGGCATTCTTCATCGTTTTTGCAAAAAATGCTAAGGAAACGCTAGCTATCCGGTGCTTCATCAACTCCTCATAAGGAACATTCAGTATCGAAAAAATACCTACAGGAGTAGACTCTTGGTAGAATTCTTCAGCAAGAAATCCGTTATCTCTCAAATATTTAATATTTTTAGTAATCCCATCTACAGTTTTACGCTTAAAGTCAGAAACAGCGTCTTTACCTTCATCTGTAGTTAACAATCTAAGCACCAGCTGCTGCGAAAATCCATTTATTCCATTCGTACTAAAAAGCAGCCGCAGTAAAATTTCCTTATTAAATATAGGGTTAGTACTATGAATAAACCCCAACCTCATTCCACTCAACCCTACTGATTTGCTAAAACTTTCTGTTATAACGACATTTGGGAAGTTATGAATCCTCTTATAAAAATCATCCTGCCTGTCCATGAAGATGCGACGATACGGGCAATCGCAAAAAACGACAACGTCATTATCGTTTAAATATTTAATAATATCGAAAAGTTTCTCATCATCATACTTGTCTCCAACTGGATTGCTAGGATCGCAAATCAGAACTGCATTGCCTCTTAGTTCTCCAATCATATCTTTTAAAGAAGACAAGGAATGGTATAACCCGGCTTTTCGACCTCGCATTTGCATGACCATAAAGTAAGACTCCCAAATGATTTCGGGAACGTAGATCGTTTCTACCTTTACCGTTTGAAAAGCCATATCAATTGCCGACATACCGCCTCCTGTGATGGATATATTGTTGACGCTAGCACTCCCACTAAGGTATTCGGCATTAATCGCTTCCTTCAACGCTAAAAACCCTGTCGTTGGTGGATAGACCTGCACTTCAGGAGAATTAAAGTCTATTGTTTTTACAACTTCCTTTAGGTCAATATTAACAACTGCATTAATTCCCCTATTCAATGCGAGATACTCTTGCCCTGTTTCCTGGCTTAAACGACGAACCAAATCGCCAATTTCAACAATAGCGCACTGTTCTGCTCCACTAACTATCACTTCCATTTTAATATATATTTACGTTCTGAAGTCGAACACAAGATATATAAATTACAAACCTCTGATACATAAAATACAACAAAGGCATATAATTACAAATAGATAATAAATTCGCTGTATTCATTTCACTTTTGAATTACTTACATGCGACATCAAAAAAAATTACAACCAAACATCAAAAAAATCAGCAAACGCGTTACATACACGCCCCAAAAAACACGTTGTCTTATCACATTATTTAACATTAGTTTTATAGATACGTGTCATGAAAGTTTCTGAATACACCTCAACTCCTATTTTGAGATCTAATCAATTAATATTCCTTTTTTGGCAGGATTTACCCTGTAGGCAGGTGGGGGGAAGCCCTTTTTTTGCGCCGTCTGGCCGATTTTTCTGAAAATAAGAATTTAACATTTTCGGGAAAAATCGAAAAAGTAGGGAAATCCCCTATGGAATTTGTCGCCAATTTGATGCCGGTCAAAAAGGGGCCGTTCAGACTTCTTTTGTAAAACAGCTAAGCGCCCCCTCCCAGTTAGCTGAAAAGGGCCGCGGCTTACGACCCTTTAATAAAAGTATGCCAAAAAATGGGCGTAAGCCCCGTGCTGTCAGCCCGCTACCCGACGTAATTGGCCTTCCAAAAAAAGCGGCTAAAAGTATGGATTTACCTAATTGAGCCG
>NZ_JTLD01000077.1 GCF_000798815.1 Alistipes sp. ZOR0009
GCTTCGCCACGGGTGTTGGCGGATGGAATGTTTGGGGCTAAATTAGCCGTTGCTGCCGGATGAAGTTTGTTAAATGTAAAAGGGGAGATGAGGCCATGCTCACGCACTACGAAAGGGTTGCTCTTCATTTTAACGAACCGCTGTATACGCGACCCGTACGTACAGTGGTGTGAGAGGTTTTCCCCGTCAGTTAGTGCTGGCGGGGTGGTTTACTTGATTGGCGGTTCATTTTTTTATTTCCGAACAAGTTAGTAAGATGTACATTTCCAAAATTTCAAACTCTTTTTTACTACTGTATTTTCTTTAATTGTAACAGTATTGTAGTCAGAATATAAATAGACATCATTCGGTATAATTAAATAAGTTCCTATCGGAAGTTCAATTGCAAAATTTCCATTTTTAACGGAAGTTTTTATACTTTTATCTTTCAATTGCTCAAAATTATGATTTTGTTCAATTTCTGATTTCAATATAAAATACAAAATACCATTATAATTATTATAAATTATTTTGGATTCATCTATTTGGGGCATACAATCACCAATCCCATATTGAATATTACCTCCAATTCCTGCTTTAATGTCCAAATGATTATCGTCTTTTTTTTCACAGCTAATAATCCCCATCAACAAGATTACAAAAATTAAGTGTTTCATAACTGTAGATATTTTAGTGAAATTGTTTTTCGTTCAAGACTTATCTCTAGTTGCATTTAAGCATGACGCCCAACTGTTGACTATAGCGTGTATTAGCAGCATGTTTTTATTTTTTTCTATACGTATTTACATATCCATCGCACATATAATCTGTAAGAATTAGTTTATCAATATCTAATAACGTTATTATAGATGCATGACCATTACCATAAAATATGAACAACTCACTATGTCCTTCTACATTCTTGAGTTCATATGTCGTTTCAATACTTAAAATTCCATTTCTGTATTGTCGATAGACTGAGTTGTTTACAAATTCAATGGTTATCACATCTCCAGTTGATTGCGGAGTGTTAGTTACCCCTCCAAATCCACCATTACTTTGAATCCAACTCCATTTTCCTATTAAAGTCTTGCTTTGATTTTTATTTGATTCCTTATCACAAGAACCCAAGATAAACATCATTGAAAAAACAAAGAATATGATTTTATTTTTTATAAAATTGCTTACAATCCGCCTTGTTTTCATTTTTTTATCGTTTAAATATTGAATGACTTTACCGTTATGAATCAATATTGCTCCCAACATCTATGTATATGCAGCTAGCTGCGATTATTTCCGCATAACCTGCACTTTCCACGAAGTAGGATATCGCTCCTAATATAGCTAAAATATGTCAACATAAAACAGTGTTACGTTTTTTTTGTATAGTCAATGTGCCCATCAGCTGTCGTCCACTTAAACGTTCGGAAAAATGCTAATCCATCAGCTGATGACCATTTGAACGCTCGGAAAAATGGTCATCCATCAGCTGATGACCACTTCGACGGTCGGGAAAATGCTAATCCATCAGCTGATCACCACTTCGACGCTTGGAAAAATGGTCATCCATCAGCTGATGACCATTTCAACGCTTGGAAAAATGAAAACACATCAGCTGTTTTCATTTTTAGGAGCTGGTTAGAGAGGTGTGCTTGACTTATTTTTTTAATAACCTCTAGTCTCCTAACGTATGAAATAGTTTGCTAGCGGCAACGGAATGGTTATTCTGTTTTTTTGAAGTATAAAGGTGATAGCAACGCTACCACCTTTATTGAAATAAAAGCATACAATGCCGATAACTCTATAAATATCTACACCTCCTTAAACGAGGCGATAATCTTTTTCATCACTCCGGCGTGCTCCTTCTCCTTGTTTTGTAGCGTCCACGTAATAATTTGGTAGTATCTTTTTATTCCTTGTATAAATCCTATAGAGTAGAAGATGTCAATACCCTCCACTCTTCCTTTTATGGTTTGAAGCCTTGCCGGTTGGTTGTTTATAACGGTATCTCGAAGCATCGATTTGCTCTTTATTTCGATGGCCTGCTCCATGCCAAACATCAGCAGCTCCGAATAGCCCTTTATGTTTTTTGGATAGAGGTCGTTTAGGTCGTTATCGGATAGCGCCTTTTCGAATTCGGACTTCGACTCGTCGATAACCACCACGTAAAACTCCCTTAGCGAGTTTTGGTACTGCAGCGATGCGTCATCGTTTAACCCGGTGCTTTCCTTTACAAATGGGGGAAGCGAAATCGTGTACTTGTTCTTAACCGTTACCACCTGGTCTTTTCTGTCTGTTTGGCACGATGCCATAGCTGCTGCTATAGCGAGCATTAGAATTGCTAGCTTTTTCATTATCTGTTTAAGTATTTAAGATGACAAATAAAGGAACAATAGATATTAAAAAAAACTCTTTACTACCTCGTAAATAAGCGCTATCAGAATAAAAACGAAAAGGGTAGGTAGGCAGCCGCTTTTTTCTGAGACAACAATGGGTTTTTCGTTTTTGTAGAGATCAAAGACTACGCCATTTAATCCGTAGCCCATGTTAAGGTTACATGCTACCTTTTCGCCGTTTTCTGTAATGTAGAACGAGTGCTTAGCTCCGAACGCTGAGTACTTCTGCGATACAACTTCGCCATTTACCTTAATGGTCTCCTTTCCGGCAAAAGATTTTACTATCTCAATTTTGTTTTTATCTAGGTAGATTGTTGTAAATTTCATGGTATAATTTGATTTTATGGTTACATCTAAAATTGGTTTCAATACTTTTTCTTTCTGCTAATGGCAGGTTTTTGCTCTATCTTTCTTAGTGCTGATTGATGGCTTATTTCTACTACTGTTATTGGTAGCTTGCCGGGCAGACAAATTTACTTATCAGCCATTTTTTTACTTGCTGCGCTAGCTTTATCCAGCTCTATAAATTTTACGCTAAGGTAGATAAACCATAAGCTCCATCCAATATGGAAAAAACGCTGCTTTAAGCCAAAGTAGCTGTCCAGCACTTCAGGTGTCAACGTTAGAAATCCGAGCGATATGACGGCTGCTGATATGGCTGCTGCAATTTTTATGTTTCGAATAGTGCTTTCCCTCCATAAAAAGAGCGAAAGCAGCGGCGATAGCGGCAAAAGCATGCATGGTGAACCCAAAATGCCGTGTAGCTTTAGGGGTAAGGGGAAAATGCCCGCACCTAGTATCGAGAAGGAGAAGGTTAAGATTAGCAGAATGGGAGTAATGCTTAGTCCGCTTCGTTTGGCAATTCTGCAGAGGCCAACCACAAAAAGGATACTCAGGACCGATATTACCACCAGCGAAAAGGTGAAGATATACTGTGTTTTTGTTCCTATGGTACCCAACTCGCTTACCATATTGGTAAGGTGGCTGTAGCCTTCGGTCATTAGGCCACAAATGGCAATGGTAATCCAAAAAATAGGAGGGATAATAAATCCCAGATAGGCCAACCTGCTACTTTTCATTGAGTTCTTTTGTTTTATAGTGTTTTTAGTATCTGTATAAACGCATCGGGCTGCTATTCATTAATTACTCTTCCTATTCTTTAGGATTATAATCTACCATCCATTCGATGCCGTACTTATCCCGAAACATGCTAAAATAGGAGCCCCAAGGGCTTTCATCTGCAGCAATTTCGACGATACCACCAACCGACAGCCCGTTGATGATCCTATCGGCCTCCTCTTTGCTCTCGGCGCTGATCGAAATTTTACTTCTATTCTCATTTTCGTTTGTTCTGCCCATGAATTCAGGAACATCGTTACCCATTAGAAGGTTATCTCCAATGCGAAGCGCAATGAGCATTATCTTGTTGGCCTCGCTCTCCGAAATGGGGAATTCGGCGCTCGAAATATCCCTAAATCGCATAACCTTTGTAAGCTCGCCACCAAAAACGGAACGATAAAACGTAAATGCCTCTTCTGCATTGCCGTTGAAGTTGATAAATGGGTTGATTTGTGCCATCTTACCTTTGTGTTAAGAGTCTAAATTTACATTTTTTTAGAGTAGCTGCTCTAAATTTTTGATGTGAAATAATTGGTAATGCTTTATTCTAGCTATAAGCCTAACCTAGGCAGGCCCTTTTAAAAAGTGCAACCGTTGGTGGCTGCGCTTTTATTTATGTTAGTTAGCCACTTAGTTATGGTAATTAAAATTGAAGTTTCTTTTGCTAAAATTTGACATATACCTTATTATATAAGGTTGTATAGAATTAAAAGTAGCTCATTACGAAACCTACGCTACAATAGCAAAATATTTAGTTGACTTAGAGCGGTCGGTTAAAATAAATAGTAGGATGCCCGCTTGTGCAGCGCATCCTACCCGTAATGGTGAAGTATGGGACTTCTACAATGCGTTCTGTTTTGCCACTACTTCGAGCGTTTTGCTCAGCGCCTCGTCCGATTTTACCTTTAGGTTGGGCTCAACCCCATTTTTGTCTATCTTAAAAAGGTTTTTACTATATGAAAGCAATCAGCGATTCTTAATTGCTTAAGTATGGTAGGTTGGGTGGATGGGCTACCTCTACTTGAGGTGCTTCCTTATAGGCTAGTAGAGCGTTAGCTCTGCATGGAGGTTTTGTCGGGCCTTATCCTCGTACTTGTGGTAGAAGTGGGGCGTTTTGTAGATACGATCCATGTTTAAGAAGTGCTGTAGTACGGCTTTTCGACCTTGGTTGTACGTTGCATCGGGGAATATGGCGTATTCTTTTCGCACATTCCAACGGTAGGCGGCGTAGGTTTCCGCATCTTGTCCGAGGATACACAGGTCGGCATCCAAAAAGTAGCAGGTGTCGACATCCGAAGCCAAAAAATGATGCTTGGTAGCCTCTATTTGCGCGCAGCAGCTGGCAATGATAGGCTTGGGAACTAAAACTTGCTCCATTCTTTTGGCTGCGAGCAGTGCGCTTTGCTCTTCGTTTTCGGGTTGCGTAGCCTCGTAGATGGCATCGTGGTAGAAGAGCGTAAAAAGGGTGGCTTCCCAGCATTGCAGCTTCTCTTTTACCTCAGTAAGCTCGGTAAGCAGGCTATCCAGATGCTTAAGCGTATGGTAAAACCGTCCAGTGCCAGAGTAAAGCAACTCCAGCTCGTTCCACAGCTCGATTTTAGTTTCGGTGCTGCAGGTATAGCCCTCTAGTAGGATGTTAAAGGTTTCTCGAAGCTCCATTTTTGCTTCTTTTCTCCTTTTTTGGGGGATTAATGCGGATTAGGCTACCAGCTCTATGCGATTTCCCTCCACATCGAGCACTACGCTTTCGAAGAAACCGTCTCCGGTGGTTCGGGGTTCGCCTACAATGAGAAAACCATCTGATCTAAGCCTTTCAGTAAGTGCTACTACCTCCTCCTTGGAGCTTAGCTTAAAGGCAAAGTGCGTTAATCCGAGGCACTCTTCGCTATCGGTAGGCTTATATACCGATTGTTTTCGCATAAGCTCGAGCTGTGCTCCATCGTCGAAGCGAATAAAGTAGGATTCGAACTTTTTTATTGGGTTAATATACTTTTCGTTGCTAATCCCGTTGAAGTATCGGGTGTAGAATGCTTTCATTGCCTCCAAGTCTCTTGTCCAAATGGCAATATGAGTAATATACATAGGCTTTTCTCCTTGTTGGTTGGCTATGGGCAAGTAAAAAGTAAATGATGCGGCTTCATTAAGCCGTATTCTACAAGCAACCTTCTTGTTGCTTGTTAAGTAAGCTTACCTTATTGTACAAGCAGCTCTCCAACGGTTTTATCTATAGTTTATGGCCGAAAAGTAGCAATTATTTTGACGAAATACGATGGTTTTTTCATTTGGTAGATCTAGGCTACGGATTCTTTAAGGATGTTTTATCTGCGGGCGTAAAAGTAAAAGAGGTTGTCTTAAGAGTATCAGGACACAAGTATAATGCATCACGAAATGCATAACATTTTACGACAACGTGGGTTCGCTTGTTGAGATACGTATATTGCGATACGTGATTACCTTTCTTAGAAAGGTTTTTTGCTTTTAAAAAGACTTTTTTTGTATTCGAGGATGGATATTTGGAAGCTCCATAAGGGCAGCGGAACCGTACCAAGGGTGTAACTCCATGATGAGGGAGCCTGCCTTTACGGCGGGATCGGTTTGGGTAAGCTCCTTAGCCTCCTCTACCGACGATACGGCAAATAGGTAGATGCCTCTAATCTCCTGGTTGTCCATAAAGGGACCTGCCAGTATCAGCTTTCCCATTTTTGCCAACCTACCAATGTTTTCGAGATGCGCTTTCTGCAGCTTTACTCTCGCCAACGAATCCGTGAGGCGGTTTGGTCCCTTTTTAAGAAAAACCAGCACGTACTGCCGCATGCCCAGCTCGTCGGCACCCAACTTTTTAGCTAAGGTGGAGTCGTAGGCTAGCTTCTGCTCTTGGGCAACGGCTACGGTGGCTGTAATCAGCCCTAGTATCAGTAAAAATGCCTTCATGTTGCTTCTGTTTTATAGTTGATCGACTTTTGTTTGTTCTAAAGCTACAATCCAAGAAAAAAACAAATAATTGGCCTTTTGGTTTGGCAAAAAATTGGGCGGCTGCATCGCTAGCCGCGAAAAGAGCAGCGCGTTTTGTGCCGTTTATCCTTGGTAACCTGTTTTTCTCCTTTTTGACGCGCTAGTGGGAGAGAATAATGGCATTATATTGATAATTTAGCAAGGCCTAAACAAGGAGAGTAGGCAAATCTAAAATCAGTATTTTATTGCAGCTATGAACATCGCAAAGAAATTTATTACCGCTGTCGCTATGATGGCAGTGGGGGTGGGCAGCGTATGGGCGCAAAAGGCGTCGGTGCTCCTTTCTCCCGATCGAAAGATCAAGGTGGAGGTTTTTCTCTCTAAAAAAGGGGAACCGTGCTATAGGGTAACCCGTACAGGACGTGTTGTGGTTGATACCTCGCGGCTTGGCTTTACGTTTAAGGAATCTCAGCCCATGTCGTCCGGCTTTGATATGACTCCTTTGTCTCACGGTACCTTTGATAAGACATGGACGCAGCCTTGGGGAGAAAATAAAATCGTTCGCGACTGCCATAACAGCCTTACGGTATCCTTTAAGGAGCATAAGGCTCCTCACCGGGTGATGAATTTGGAGTTTAGAGCCTTTAATGATGGTATTGGTTTCCGTTACAGCGTGCCTAAGCAGGAAAATCTGGGCAAGATTACCATTATGGACGAGCTAACGGAGTTTTCGTTAACCGAGAACTACAAAACATGGTGGATTTATGCCGACTACAACACCTACGAAAAGCTTTATAACGAGACGCCGCTCACCGAAGCATCGTGGGTCGCCACACCGGTTACCATGCGTGGCGCAGATGGCCTGCATCTTAGCTTTCATGAGGCAGCGTTGGTAAATTATGCCGATATGCATCTAAAGCAGGTGAGCCCGCTGCACTTTAAGGTGGAGCTTACCCCTTGGGCAAATGGCGATAAGGTACGTACGGAGACTCCATTTGCAACACCTTGGCGTACGCTACAAATTAGTCCAGATGCAAAAGGACTTATAGATTCGCCTCTGGTACTTAATCTAAACGAACCTTCGAAGGCTACCAGCACCCAGTGGATTAAGCCTATGAAATATGTGGGGATTTGGTGGGGAATGCATTTAGGCACCCAAACTTGGAAGGAGAGCCCAACGCATGGTGCCACAACGGCTAACGCTATTGCCTACATCGACTTTGCCAAGCGTCACAATATTCAGGGCGTTGTTGTAGAGGGATGGAATGCTGGTTGGGATCGCTGGGGGGCTAAAGATGCCTTCGACCATATAACTCCTGCCGCCGATTTTGACTTTGCTAAGGTGGCTAAGTACGCTAAGGATAACGGAATTCAGCTAATAGGCCACAACGAAACGGGAGGAGATATCCCATCTTACGAAAAACTTATTGATAGGGCATTTTCGTTGTACAAAAGTTACGGTATGAATGCCGTAAAAACAGGATATGCCGGAGGAATCTATCCACAAGGAGAGCACCATCACGGACAGTTTATGGTAAATCACTACCAGCATGTGGTCGATAAAGCTCTTCAGTACAATATTATGCTTGATGTGCATGAGCCGATAAAACCTACCGGATTACGCCGTACTTACCCCAATTTAATGACTGGAGAGGGAGTCCGAGGAATGGAATGGGAGGCTTGGAGCGAAGGAAACCCGCCTTCGCACGTTCCTACGCTGGCTTTTACCCGCATGTTGGCTGGTCCGCTCGACTACACCCCAGGTACTTTCGATATCCTATTTAAGAATACAGGAAAACGCGAACGCTGGAACGACTTGGATAAGGGGAATACCCGCGTTCATACGACGCTATGCAAGCAGCTGGCCATGATGGTGGTTTTATACAGCCCGTTACAAATGGCTAGCGACGAGATAAAGAATTATGAGGGACATCCAGCCTTTAAGTTTGTGGTAGACTACAATGCCGACTGCGATGAAAGCCATACGCTAAACGGTGAGGTAGGACAGTTCGTAACCATTGCTCGTCGAGCCGGAAATACTTGGTTTGTCGGTTCGGTTACCAACGAGAAGGAGCGCGATTTAACCATTCCGCTTACATTCCTTAAGCCGGGCAAAAAATATGAGGCTACCATCTATGGCGATGGCGATGCTGCGAGCTGGGAATCGAATCCTACCGACTATAAAATAGTTAACCAGGTGGTAACAAGTAAAGATCTGCTCAAGATGCACCTAGCATCGGGCGGAGGACAGGCTATTGTTTTCAACCTTATAAAGTAAAGTAGAAAGGCCATTCGTAAGGATGGCCTTTTTGTTGCACCGTATTAGTGCAAATTAAGTTCGTCGGCCCATTTATGCATTTATTTGCGCCAGATGGTTTTGTCATATTCCATAAATTCGCTGCATAGAGTCAAGAGGTAGGGGCGGATTTTCGCTCTCTCAATTCTTTATTCGAATCTAAATCTTGTTACCCATTTATCTAAACCACCAGATGAAGAAAAGAGTTTTAGGGATGCTAGGAGTCGGAACGGCGTTGGCGTTGCCTTCGACTGAAGCAGCAGCACAGACATCGCAGCGTCCTAACGTTATTTTTATTTTGGCCGATGATGTTGGCTATGGAGATTTGAGCTGTTATGGAGAAAAGACGGTAAAAACACCCAACGTAGAGGCGCTTGCTTCGAGGGGCATTCGCTTTACCGATGCCCATGCGGTGGCTGCCACCAGCACTCCCTCGCGCTATTCCATCCTTACAGGCGAGTACGCATGGCGTCGTCCTGATACGGGTGTTGCCCCTGGCGATGCGGGGATGATTATTAAGCCTGAGCAAGCGACCCTTGCTGATATCTTCAAAAATGCAGGCTACAAAACAGCGGCCGTTGGCAAGTGGCACTTGGGATTAGGCAACGAAACGGGCAAACAGGATTGGAATAACCTTATTACTCCCGGCTTAGCCGATATCGGGTTCGACTACTCGTACATTATGGCCGCAACGGGAGATAGAGTTCCCTGTGTCTTTGTGGAAAATCAACGTGTGGTAAATTTAGATCCCAACGATCCAATTCAGGTTAGCTACAGCGCTCCTTTTGCGGGGGAACCCACCGGTAAAACACATCCTGAACTCCTAACCGTTCAGCGTCCCAGCCACGGGCACGATCAGGCAGTTGTAAATGGCATCTCCCGCATCGGATATATGAAAGGAGGGAGGAGCGCTCTTTGGAACGATCAGTATATTGCTGATAGCATAACGGCAAAAGCGGTTAAGTTTATCGAAGAAAATAGCAACCACCCATTCTTTCTCTACTTTGCCACCAACGATATTCATGTTCCCCGGGTTCCGCACCCTCGCTTTGTTGGTAAAAGTGGGATGGGTCCTCGTGGTGATGCTATTTTAGAGTTCGATTGGAGTGTTGGCGAGCTGATGAAAACCCTCGATAAGCTGGGTTTAACCGAAAATACGATAGTTGTGCTTACCAGTGATAACGGTCCTGTTGTCGATGATGGATATCAGGATCAGGCGGTAGAGCTGCTGGGAAAGCACCGTCCTTGGGGGCCTTTCCGTGGTGGAAAGTACAGCAACTTTGAAGCAGGAACTCGAATTCCTTTTCTTATAAGCTGGCCTGATAAAGTGAAAAAAGGAGTTTCTAACGCTCTTATCTCTCAGGTGGACCTGTTTGCCTCTTTTGCCAACCTTTTAGATGCAAAAGTGGACGGTAATGCAGCACCTGATAGTAAAAATCTACTTCCCGTGCTTTTAGGTAAAAACGAAAATGGACGGGAGTACGTAATAGAGCAGGCGGGTGCGCTTTCCATTACTACCGGAGAGTGGAAATATATAGAGCCAAGTAATCGTAATACCTACGATAAGTATACCAATACGGAATTGGGAAATAGCAAGGAACCACAGCTCTATAAAATAAAAAAGGATAGGGCAGAGAAGACGAATTTGGCTGCTCAACATCCTGATAAAGTGGAGACGTTAGGTAAGCTGCTAAATGCAGAAAAAGTAAAGAGATAGGAAAAAAATGCGTAAATGCGCGGGTTTCATTAGCCAATTAATTTTGTTTTTTGCCTTTTTTTCTCCATTTTTGGAATAAATACTCTGCTTTTTTTGCTTAAAATCAACAAAATAATGTTGGTTTTATTTTGAATAAAAGCCATTGTAGTATGCTGAGGGCTTGTTTGTACCTTTTGTTCGAATGTTTTTATGATAAAGAGCTGAATGGTATGAATAAAAATTTTGAAAAAAGCATAAAACTAAATATTTATGCCTAACTTACACACTATTAATTTTATCATATGAACAAAGGAGTTGTTAAATTTTTTGATGAAACAAAAGGTTTTGGTTTCATTAAAGATTCTGAATCGAACAAAGAGTATTTCGTGCACGTATCTGGCTTAATCGACAGAATTAAGGAGAACGACGAAGTAACTTTCGAACTTCAAGAAGGTAAAAGAGGATTAAATGCCGTTAATGTAAAGCTTGCTTAATATAAAGACATTAATTCCTAAAGGTTGTATCTACAGATACAACCTTTTTTATTCTCTAAAATTATCGAGAACAGGGAGCGCTTTATTATTAAAATCGAATAATGCTTGGTTTTCCCACGATGAGCCATTGGTTGCTTGAGATCCCTTAAAGGCTACCCATTCGCCGCCCCAGTAGCAGAATCCATCTCCTCCGGCACTTTTTATACTTTTGATGAGAGCCGAAATAAACTCTTTTTGTCCTGAAGGCGTTGCGCTATAGCCAGCCATCAGCTGGCTGTCTTGTCCTACAACATTATTGGTATTGTCATTCCATCCAAGAGTAAACGGGTAGGCTGTCTCTGCAATAAGTACCTTTTTACCTGTGCTCTTTTTAAGCCTCGATAGGGTTGATGAAAGAAGTGCAAAATCTTTACCGTGATAGTACGGATAAAAGGATAGTCCAACTAAATCGTAGTCTATATTGTTGGCTATTAGCGATTCAAAGAACCACGGAGATCCCTCAATCCCTGCAAAATGTAGCATAATTAGAGATGAAGGAGAGGCATTCCTTGCTCCTTTTGTCCCAGATTTTAGAAGTTCTATAAAGTTGGCTTGGTTATTTTCGTCGGATAAGTTGCCCGAAGGCCAAAGAAACCCGTTGTTGATTTCATTTCCTATTTGTACAATCTCCGGTTTGATTGCAGAAACAACTCGGTAGGTGTATTGGTAAATGCTATCTTTTAGCGCTTCCTTATCTATGTTGATCCATTTGTCTGGTTTTGTTTGATGGGCAGGGTCGGCCCAAGTGTCGGAGTAGTGGATGTCTAGCCAGATTTTTAGGCCTGTAGATTTTATTCGTGCAGCGAAGTTGGCAACCTCCTGAAAGCCGCTGTGCCCATCCGCGGGGGAATGCCAAAGCCGTAGTCGTATAGTATTACACCCTGCTTGCTTTAGTATGCTCAGCATATCATTCTTGACGTCATTTGGGTCGAAGAATGGGATATTTGATCCTTCTATCTCGGGAAGAAAGGAGAGGTCTGCCCCTTTTATTGTGGCATCACCTCCGGGTATGCTGGTTGTTCTCCCTTTGCTACAGCTTATACAGAGAGCAAAAACAATTGGAATAAGCAGCTTCATCATAAAAATGGTTTATTTATAGAAACAAAGATGGGGGGAATAATGTAATTTGGGAATAAAAAAAGAGGCTTAGATTTCTAAGCCTCTTTATATAGGTTAAATCGGTTTGCTAGCTAAGGAAACTGAGCATAATACCAGCAGCAACGGCACTCCCAATTACGCCTGCAACGTTTGGCCCCATGGCATGCATTAGTAAATGGTTGGTTTTGTCGTACTCGAGCCCTACAACCTGCGATACACGTGCGCTATCAGGAACAGCAGACACACCTGCATTTCCAATAAGCGGGTTGATCTTATTTCCTTCCTTGAGGAATATGTTGATTATTTTAACAAACATCACCCCACCAAAGGTAGCTACAACGAACGATGCAGCTCCAAGTCCAAATATTCCTACCGATTTGGCTGTAAGGAATGTGGTTGCTTGGGTTGACGCACCAACAGTTAAACCAATAAGGATTGTCACAACATCAATCATTGGGCCTTTAGCCGTATCCGCCAATCGTTTGGTTACCGTGCTTTCTTTTAGAAGGTTCCCAAAGAAGAGCATTCCAAGAAGCGGAAGACCAGTAGGTACAATAAAGCAGGTTAGCATAATTCCTACAATTGGGAAAAGAATCTTTTCGAGCTTAGATACCTGACGGGGTGCTCTCATTCTGATAAGACGTTCTTTCTTACTGGTAAGCAGCTTCATGATTGGAGGCTGAATAACAGGAACTAGCGCCATGTATGAGTATGCTGAAATGGCAATTGCGCCAATAAGATCTGGAGCAAGTTTCCCAGACAGGAATATCGCGGTTGGACCATCAGCTCCACCAATAATACCAATGGCACCTGCTTCTTCGGGCGAAAATCCGATTAGAAGGGCTATGGCGTAGGCTCCAAAAATACCAAGCTGAGCCGCTGCGCCGATAAGCATCAGCTTTGGGTTGGATATTAATGCTGAGAAATCGGTCATTGCTCCAATCCCCAAGAAAATAAGGGGTGGATATATTCCGTTTAGTACGCCGAAGTAGAGGTAGTTTAGTACGCTGCCTTGCTCGTAAATTCCGACTTGGAATCCTGGGTAAAATGGAATATTCCCAATGATAATTCCAAAGCCAATAGGGATGAGGAGCAGCGGTTCGTACTCTTTCGAAATGGCTAGATAAATGAAAAATAATCCAACCAAGATCATTATAGCATGTCCGACGGTGAAGTTTGCAAAGGCGGTGTAGCCAAGAAACTGCATCAGCTGATCGGACAAAAATGACATGTAGTTTTGAGTTTGTTCCATAGGATTGGGGCTTATTCAATAACTACAAGTACATCACCTTCCATTACGCTATCGCCTTGACGAACTTTGATAGAGGCGATTTTTCCCTCTTTGTCAGAGTCAATGTTGTTCTCCATCTTCATAGCCTCGAGTACCAAAAGGCGTTGTCCTACCTTTACAATGTCTCCTTCGCGGACGGCAAGGCTAAGAATAACTCCTGGTAGTGGCGATTTGATGGCTCCAGATGTTGCCATTCCGGGGCTCACCGTTTTTGCTACCGATGGATGGGAGTCTGTCGAAGGTACTGCTTCTGGTCGTACTAGGGTTGGCGTTTTGGATTGCTTAATCTCCCTGTCTATTTCAACCTTATAGGGAGAGCCATTGATTTCAACATCGACGATGTTACCATCTACGTTATTTACGTGAACATCGTAGTCGTTCCCGTTTATTTTGAGCTTGTATTGTTTCATTTGAGTAATTTTAAAGTTTTAGTCGGTTTGTTGATAATTTAAATCACCAAAAGTTACCGTCTTGTAACTTTTTGAGGTATTTGCCTTAATCCATAAATCTTCGAACTCCAAGGCGAGTAGGTTCTCGCTGTTTTTTCGATGGTTAGTATCGAAGATTCAAGGTCAGACCTCTCATTCTCGTATAGGTAAATCGCCGTAGCAATTGCAGTTAGCTCCTCTCCCGAAGGTCCTTCTAAAATTTTCGCCCCTGGATGGGCTACAATACCTTGCTTTTCGAGCTCGCGCTGTTTTGCTCTGCCAGAAAGCTTGATGTTGTACTTGCCAATGTACTTAAATACGAGGTATAGCATGATTAGGGCTATAAAAACAACGCTCATGGACATGAAGGCCATGAGAAAGCCATTGGGATCGTATAGAAGGAATTTGGATCCAGCAGAAGCCCCTTCTACGGTGTCATTATTTCCTCGAGGTGTTGCTTTGGGAAGGAAGTTCCAAGTGTTGCCGGCGTCGGTGGTGCGACCCCAGCTGGTGTCTGGTTTTTGGATGGTGTGGTTAAACGTAACGCTGTCGATTAAAACTCTTCCGCTTTGGTCGTAAAGCGCAAGATAGTTCGTTTCTCTTAGATCAAAATTTAGGTGTAGCGTTCCGTGAGTGGTTTTGTTGTCTGCCCAAAAAACAAGATAACTGCGTGGTGCGATTTTAGTTACTGGATCATTTTTGGGGATTCGATACTTTTTGGGGTTTTTAGGGTCATTGGTGAGATAGCACCCTGAGATGTTTACGTAGTTGTAGGCGGTGTTGTAGATTTCAATCCAAGAACCACGTACCCCAAAATCGTCCTGATAGTTTGACTCGTTGATGACAAGAAACTCGTTAATCCTCAAGTCACCTGCGTTTTGGGCAAGAACCTTGCCCGAAACGCATAATGACATGATTATAACAAAGCTTCTAACCAATTTAAAAACTTTGCTCATAGGTATAGTTTTACAATGGAATGTTCGAGTGCTTCTTAGGAGGATTTACATCCTTCTTAGTGGCAAGCGATTGTAGCGCACGTGCGATACGGAAACGAGTGTTCTTTGGTTCGATTACGTCATCGATGTAGCCAAACTTGGCAGCAACGTATGGGTTGGCGAACTTATCGCGGTACTCTTGTTCCTTTTCAACTAGGAATTGAACCTTAGCCTTTTCATCTTCAATGCTTCCGATTTCGCGGCTAAGAAGTACTTCGATTGCACCCTTTGGTCCCATAACTGCGATTTCGGCACCTGGCCAAGCGTAGTTGATGTCACCACGTAGGTGCTTGGAGCTCATTACGTCGTATGCACCACCGTATGCCTTACGAAGGATAACGGTAACTTTAGGAACTGTTGCTTCACCGTAGGCAAACAGAAGTTTTGCCCCGTGAAGGATAATTCCGCCGTACTCTTGAGCAGTACCAGGAAGGAATCCAGGAACGTCAACAAGGGTTACCAATGGAATGTTGAATGCGTCGCAGAAGCGAACAAAACGTGCAGCCTTACGAGATGCGTTGATGTCTAGTACCCCTGCAAGGTATTGAGGTTGGTTGGCAACGATACCTACAGACATTCCGTTGAAGCGAGCAAATCCGCAGATGATGTTTGGAGCGTAGTCGCGGTGTACTTCAAGGAATTCCTTGTCGTCAACCAACAGGTGAATAACCTCCTTAACATCGTATGGCTTGTTAGGGTTGTCAGGGATAATCTCGTTAAGTCTCTCTTCGATACGGTTAATTGGATCGTTAGATAGCTTAAGAGGAGCCTCCTCTAGGTTATTTTGAGGAAGGAAGCTAAGCAGCTTGCGGATTAGAAGGATACCTTCGTCTTCGTTTTCTGCCACAAAGTGAGCAACGCCCGATTTGGTAGCATGGATGCTTGCTCCACCAAGCTGTTCTTGGGTTACGTCTTCGCCAGTTACTGTTTTTACAACCTTAGGTCCAGTTACAAACATGTAGCTAGTTCCTTTAGTCATAATGTTGAAGTCGGTAAGAGCAGGAGAGTAAACTGCACCGCCAGCGCAAGGTCCGAAAATGGCAGAAATTTGAGGGATTACACCCGATGCCATAATGTTGCGTTGGAAAATATCCGCATATCCACCTAGTGACTTAACACCTTCCTGAATACGAGCACCACCTGAGTCGTTAACACCGATAACAGGAGCGCCAGTTTTCATTGCCATGTCCATTACCTTACAGATCTTTGCTGCGAACATTTCTGATAACGATCCGCCAAATACCGTAAAGTCTTGAGAGAAGATGTAAACCAAACGTCCGTCAATAGTACCGTAGCCGGTAACAACACCGTCAGAAAGGTATGTTTCTTCTGCCAAACCAAAGTCAATACATCTGTGGCTTACGAACATGTCAAACTCTTCGAATGAGTTCTCGTCAAGAAGCATTTCGATACGCTCACGTGCGGTGTATTTTCCCTTCTTGTGCTGAGAATCAATTCTCTTTTGACCACCACCAAGCTTCGCTTCTTCGCGAAGGCTTAGCAACTCTTGAATTTTCTCTTGTTGAGTCATTGAATGAATATTCAGTTATAGTTCTACTTCTACTTGTTCTTGTTTTCGCAAAGCTCCGTAAGAACACCCATGGTAGATTTTGGGTGAAGGAATGCGATGTCCAGGCCTTCTGCTCCCTTGCGAGGTGCCTTGTCAATTAGCTGAATTCCTTGGTTTGCTGCGAATTCAAGAGCGCCTTCGATACCTTCAACTGCAAATGCAATGTGGTGTACGCCTTCGCCCTTCTTTTCGATAAACTTTCCAATCGGTCCTTCTGGATCGGTTGATTCAAGAAGCTCAATCTTGGTTTGACCAATCATGAAAAATGCAGTCTTTACCTTTTGATCCTTAACCTCTTCGACGTTGTAGCATTTTAAGCCTAGTACATTCTCATAGTAAGGGATAGCCGTTTGCAAATCCTTAACGGCAATACCGATGTGTTCAATATGCGAAAGTTTCATCGTAAATTGTATTAAAAAGATTTGAGCAAATGTAACTTAACCTAGCGGGATTGCCGAAAAAAAAGGGAGGAAAATAGCGTTTAAATTAGTTGTTTAAAAACATATTGTAAACAATGCTTCGACAGATCTAATCTTAAGTGTATCTCCATTTTAAGCGTTGCTTGTTGAATCGTAAAACCTCGCTTTATGTGTATCCATTATTGTATTTTGTTAATTGGGGTTCTCTGATTTTGTTTTGTATTCCTAATTTTGTGTAAAAGGATTGCTGGAGACGGATGGCTAAGGGGGTAAAATAGATGCAAAAGGTAAGGCTGTCAGCTATATATTAAGTTTGGTAGGCAACGCTGAAAAAATAGAGTTAATTCGTTTTAAACGGACGGCCTTAAACGATAGCTTTGTGTGTAAATTCGTCAAGGAACAATTGCGCTGTGTTTGTGGATTGTGGTAAATTACTTTTTGTGACGATATCTTTTTAAATAGTTAGTTCCCAAAATCCCACATCGAGCCATTGGTTGAATTTCCAACCTGCCTGATTGAAGTGACCTGCCTTTTGGAATCCCAGCTTCTCATGTAGCCGAATGCTTTGTTCGTTTGGGATGGTAATGCACCCAATTAATAGGTGAAAGCCTTTGCTTTTTAGTTGTTTAATCAGCTCGATGTAGAGCAACATGCCAATACCTTTTCCTTCGTAGCCTTGCTTTAGGTATACTGTTGTTTCTGTACTAAAACGATATGCTTCACGAGTTCTCCATGTTGTAGCATAGGCATATCCCATAATTTCGTTATTATCGAGGTAGACGATGTGAGCGTATTTGTCTAAACTAAGGGCAATTCGGGTACACATGTCTTCAACAGAAACGGCTATTTCTTCGAATGTTATTGTTGTATTTTCAACATAGTAATTGTAAATATTGCAGATGGCGGTAGCATCAGAAATATGCGTTGTTCGTATCATAATGGGAGAAAGATTGGACGGTTCCGTTCTTAAGTTGAAAGGAACCTGTTAAAAAGGGACTATTTTGTGCATAGTAGTGCACCCTCGTTTTATCGAGGATGCATTTGTATTTAAATTGTAATATTTTTAATTAATTCTGCTCGTATGATGCTTTCCATGTCGTAGAGTCCTGGCGGCTTATTTATCACCCATTTTGATGCAAATACCGCTCCGCGTCCAAATGCTGATCGGCTGTTAGATTCGTGAATTAGGCGAAGCGTTTGGTTGGGTAGCCCGAATAGTACTTCATGCTTGCCTACGATTCCTCCTGCTCGTATCGACTTTACATGGGTTTCGGGGTTAAGGTTTAGCCTTTCTGCAATTTTGAGCGCTGTTCCTGAAACTTCCGGTTTATCTCGAAAATGCTCTTCTACAATCTGAATATCTGCGTCTGGTATTATCTTTTCAAGAAGTTCAGAAAGTACCAAAATTAGGTTGATGCCTACTGTAATATTGGGGGAGAATACGACTGCGGTGTCCGCACTTAGCTCTTCGATTCTGCTAATATCCATCTTCTCGTACTTAGAAATAGCCGTAACGACCTTTATTCCCAACTTGCCGGCAGCCTTGTTGTATAGGTAGAAACCAGATCTATCAGAAAAGTCTATGATGATGTCAACCTTGTTTTCATCAAAGAATTGGGGCGATTCTTGAAAGGTGTCTTTACAAACGATTTTTCCTTGAAGAGATTTAATGCCAAGGAGTTCGCTGGCAAAGGCTCCTTCGTTTTCGTGCGTATTTCGAACAACCCATTCAAGAGAGCACTGCGGGTCTTTTATAATCTCTGCCGCAACCAATTTTCCCGTGCGTCCGAATCCGAATAATCCAACTTTTATCATGAGAGTAAGTATTAGTTAAAAAGTAGTTAGTATAGCTACAATATAATCTTTTTTATTGGTATTATGATAAATGGTTGCGTAACGGAGAATCCGAAATAAGAAAAGGCTATCCGCAAGGATAGCCTTTTTATTATTGATGAAGAGGTAATACTACTTCTTGTTTTCCTTGATAGCAGCTTGAGCAGCAGCAAGGCGTGCAATAGGCACACGGAAAGGAGAACATGAAACATAGTCAAGTCCTGCAGAATGGCAGAATTCAACAGATGATGGCTCACCACCGTGCTCACCACAGATACCGCACTTAAGGCCAGCACGAGTGCTACGTCCTTTAGCAACAGCACCCTTAACAAGTTGGCCAACGCCATCTTGGTCAAGTACTTCAAATGGATCAACTTTAAGGATACCCTTGTTGATGTAAATTGGTAAGAACTTACCGATATCATCGCGAGAGAAACCAAGAGTCATCTGAGTAAGGTCGTTTGTTCCAAAAGAGAAGAACTGAGCAACCTTAGCAATCTCATCTGCAGTAACTGCTGCACGTGGAACTTCGATCATTGTACCTACAGTATACTCAACGCTGTCGCCATATTCTGCGAATACCTTAGCGATAGTTTCGTCGATAATTGACTTTTGGTACTCAAGCTCCTTAACGTTACCAACAAGAGGAACCATGATTTCTACCTTAGCAGCATCAACGCCCTTCTTCTTAAGGTTTAGCGCAGCCTCAATGATAGCGCGAGCTTGCATTTCGGTGATTTCTGGGTAGGTGTTACCTAGACGGCAACCACGGTGTCCTAACATTGGGTTAACTTCCTCAAGGCTGTGGATTTTTTCAACAACCTCTTCGAAAGAGATGCCTAGTTCAGCAGCCATTTCACGTTGTTGTTTCTCTTCGTGAGGAACGAACTCGTGCAATGGTGGGTCAAGAAGACGAACGGTAACTGCTAAGCCAGCCATAACTTCAAAAATACCTTCGAAGTCTTCGCGTTGCATAGGAAGAAGCTTAGCAACAGCCTTACGACGGCCAGCTTCATCGTTAGCAAGAATCATCTCACGAACCGACTTGATACGATCGCCTTCGAAGAACATGTGCTCGGTACGGCAAAGACCAATACCTTGAGCACCGAACTCGCGAGCAACCTTAGAGTCGTGTGGAGTATCAGCGTTAGTTCTAACCTTCATCTTTGCGTACTTGTCAGCAAGAATCATTAACTCACCGAAGTCTCCGCTAAGTTCTGGTTTTACGGTAGCAACTTTGCCATCATAAACTTCACCTGAAGTTCCGTTTAGAGAGATAAAGTCACCTTCTTTGTATAGTTTGCCATCTACTTCTAGAGTGCGAAGCTTATAGTCAATTTTTAGGTTGCTAGCACCAGACACGCAGCACTTACCCATACCACGAGCAACTACGGCAGCGTGAGAGGTCATACCACCACGAGCAGTAAGGATACCGTTAGCAACGTTCATACCCTTAAGGTCTTCTGGTGAAGTTTCGATACGAACAAGGATGGTTTCTTTTCCTTGGTTTGCCCAAGCCTCTGCGTCGTCAGCAAAGAATACGATTTGGCCAGTAGCAGCACCTGGAGATGCAGGAAGACCACGAGAGATCGTCTTTGCGCTCTTGATAGCAGCCTTGTCAAATACTGGGTGAAGTAGCTCGTCTAGTTTGTTAGGCTCAACGCGTAGAACAGCTTCTTCTTCGGTTAGAAGACCTTCGCGAAGCATGTCCATTGCAATCTTAACCATTGCAGCACCAGTACGCTTTCCAGCACGAGTTTGAAGCATCCAAAGTTTGCCATCTTGAATGGTGAACTCCATGTCTTGCATATCCTTGAAGTAGGTGTCCATCTTCTTTTGGATATCAAATAGCTCCTTGTAAGCAGCTGGCATTACTTCTTCTAGCGAAGGGAAAGTAGCCTTTCTGTCCGCTTCAGACATGCCTTTACGCTCAGCCCAACGTTGTGAACCGATAATGGTGATTTCTTGTGGGGTACGAATACCTGCCACTACGTCTTCACCTTGAGCGTTTACTAGGTACTCACCGTTGAATAGGTTTTCGCCAGTACTAGAGTCACGAGAGAAGCAAACTCCAGTAGCAGAAGTTTCGCCCATGTTACCGAATACCATCGCTTGAACGTTAACTGCAGTTCCCCATTCTTCTGGGATCTTGTTCAGCTGACGGTAAAGGATAGCGCGCTCGTTCATCCAGCTATCGAATACTGAACAAACAGCACCCCAAAGTTGCTCCCATGGAGATGCAGGGAAATCTTTTCCTGTTGCCTTCTTAACAGCAGCCTTAAAACGAGCTACTAGTTCCTTAAGGTCTTCAGTTGTAAGATCGGTATCGTTTTGCACACCTTTTTCTTCCTTAAGGTGGTCGATGATTTCTTCGAATGGATCTTCTTCTTCCTTAGAAGCTGGCTTCATACCAAGAACTACGTCTCCGTACATTTGTACGAAACGACGGTATGAATCCCAAGCAAATCTGTCGTTTCCGCTCTTTTTTGCAATTCCTGCAACAGCTTCGTCATTCAAACCAAGGTTCAAAATGGTATCCATCATACCTGGCATTGAAGCACGTGAACCTGAGCGAACTGAAAGTAGAAGTGGGTCTTCGTTGTTGCCAAACTTGTTACCCATGATTTCTTCAACATACTTAACAGCCTTCTCAACTTCTGGCTTAAGTAGTTCAACTACCTGATCTTTCCCTAGCTTGTAGTACTCAGTACAAACATCAGTAGTGATGGTGAATCCGGGAGGAACTGGCATGCCAATGAGGTTCATTTCAGCAAGGTTCGCACCTTTACCGCCTAGAAGCTCACGCATTTTTCCGTTACCTTCAGCTTGCTTATTTCCGAAGGTATACACGCGTTTTACTTGTGACATTTTATCGAATTGTTTTTAGGTTGTTATGTACACTTTTCTGATACAAATCATTAAGGACTCCAAAGGTAAATATTTTTTGCAAGATTGCATTAGCATATATGAGGACGAATTATCCTCATTGGCAAAAAATAGCATAAACTCCTAGTAAATAGTGTTTTCTAGAGTTTTTTAATTTCTCTTAAAAATCAGCTATTAACGGCACGTGGGTGACATTTGAGTAGCACTTCACGTAAGTGCTTATTCTCTAGATGGGTGTATATCTCTGTAGTCATTATGGTCTCATGCCCAAGAAGTTCTTGAATGACCCGCAAGTCGGCTCCTCTTTCGAGAAGATGAGAGGCGAATGAATGCCTAAACGTGTGCGGACTGATCTTCTTTTTTAAGCCAATTTTATTGCTTAAATCCTTGATTATGGTGAAAATCATTACGCGGGTTAGCTGGTTTCCTCTTCTGTTCAGGAATAGAATATTTTCGTAGGCCGGGTTTATCGGCAGCTTATCTCGTTCGACAAGGTAGTCGTTGATGTTGTTGATGGCTTTTTGGTTGATAGGAACAAGACGCTCTTTATTCCCTTTGCCTATAATTCGAATGTATCCTTGGTGAAAAAAGAGATCCGTCAAGCGGAGCGATACGGCTTCTGTTACTCGCAGGCCGCAGCTGTAGAGGATTTCTATAATTGCCCGATTTCGTACACCTTCTGGTTTCGATAGATCGATAGCTTCTAAGAGGGCATCAATCTCGTCAGTGGTTAGCACG
Organism: Alistipes sp. ZOR0009; assembly: GCF_000798815.1. NCBI lineage: Bacteria > Pseudomonadati > Bacteroidota > Bacteroidia > Bacteroidales > Rikenellaceae > Alistipes > Alistipes sp. ZOR0009. Next base: position 22,230 of record NZ_JTLD01000077.1, read on the forward strand.
TGTGGTAGCTTTCGATCTAACTTAGGGCTTTGAATTAGTTCGGTTGGGTCTTCCTCTATGATGTCCTCGAGCATTAGGTATTTGAAGAAGCCTTTTATGCTGCTCAAAACCCGGGCTTGGCTGCGCGCATTTAGACCTTCGTCGTAAAGGCTGGCTAGAAACTCCTCTATATGATCTTGCTTTATCTCGACCGGCTCTATCTGCTGATGGTTTGTTCGTATAAAATTGTGGAATTTGTTAAAGTCTCGTTCGTAGGCTAAGAGCGAGTTTTCAGAAAGAGATTTTTCCAGACGTAAAAAGCTTAAATAGTCTTTTTTAGAATCAGCCCAACTCATGGTTATTTTCAGCATTATTTTGCTGCGAATATAACGTTAAGCCTTGTATATTGTAACATATTTTAATGAGAAAATATCTTTATTTTTATTTGGGAGAATTAAGCGATTCGCGTTCAGCTGGGTATGGTGGTTGCTGTGTTAAAATGAGTGAAGGTTGAAGGCGGGCATCCTCTTAAACTACTTATAATTCTTAAATTCGCGATGGAAAAGAACTACGAGCAAACTGATTAATTAAACTGCGAAAAAATGCTTAAGAAAACGAAAATTGTAGCCACCATTTCGGATAGACGGTGTGATGTTGATTTTATTCGTCAGCTTCACGAAGCAGGGATGGATGTTGTTCGTTTGAATACCGCTCATCAAACTCCCGAAGATTCAACCCGTGTTGTTGAAAATGTTAGAGCCGTTTCTGATAAAATCGCAATTCTTGTAGATACCAAAGGACCAGAGGTTCGTACCTGCAAAATGAAGGATGAGCAAAACATTGTTGTTAAGGCTGGCGATAAAATTAAGTTCAAAGGCGATGCCAGTGGGCTTTCTGATGGTGATACAGTTTATGTTTCTTATAGTGAGTTTGTTCGTGATATTCCTGTAGGCGCCTCAATTTTAGTTGATGATGGGGAGCTGGCTTTTTCTGTTGTTGACAGAATTGACGATTACCTTCTTTGCGAATCACAGGATAATGGAGTTGTTAAAGGTAAAAAGAGCGTAAATGTTCCAGGAGTAGAGGTGAAACTCCCTGCTCTAAGCGATAAGGATATTGATTTTATCCATTGGGCAATCGAAAATGACATCGACTTTATTGCTCACTCTTTTGTGAGGAATAAGGAGGATTTGAAGGCTATCCAAACTATTCTTGACGAAAAGAAGAGCAAGGTTAAGATTATATCTAAAATAGAGAATCACGAAGGCGTTGAGAATATTCAGGAAATACTGGAAAACTCCTATGGAATTATGGTTGCTCGTGGTGATTTAGGCGTTGAGCTTCCTGCAGAGCAAATTCCAGTTGTTCAGCGAAAGTTGATTAGGGCGGCAATGCAAATGCGTAAGCCTGTAATTATTGCAACGCAAATGCTGCATACCATGATTGATAATCCTCGACCAACAAGAGCAGAGGTAAGCGATATCGCCAATGCGATTTATCAGCGTACAGATGCTATCATGCTTAGTGGAGAGACCGCTTACGGAAAATATCCGATAGAAGCGGTTAAAACCATGAGCCGTGTAGCCTACGAGATCGAGCGTCATTTAAATCCAGAAGATGAAATCAGCACCATTCGTGTAAATAACGAAATTACGGCTCAGCTTGCTCGTTCTACCGTAAAAGCATCTCAAAGTTTGCCTATAAAAGCTATTATTATTGATACGGATACGGGCCGTACTGGACGCTATATGTCGGCATTTAGAGGAAATCTACCTGTATTTGCAAAGTGTTACCACAAGAGGGTCATGAGAGAGCTTGCTTTATCTTATGGTGTTTACTCCGACTATTTTAAACCACGCGATACTCGTGACGAATTTGTCCATGATGCTGTAAAAATGGCAAGCGATAAGGGCAAGTTTAAGCCAGAAGACTTGGTTATTGTAGTGGGAGGTAGTTTTGGTAAAGGAAATGGAGCTTCGTTTATGGAGATCTCTTCCGTAAAGAATATGACTGGCGAATAACCTTAAGCACTAAATAGTAAAAAGGGGAAGTAAAACTTCCCCTTTTTTATTTCTTATTTTGTTCATCCGAAAGCCGTTCGATTGATTTTAGTATAGTCTTTACATCCGATGGCTTGTCGTAAATTGTCTTATTCTTGTCTATTATGTAAATAATTGGGGTGCCTGTAACATGGTAGGCAGATGTAATTGGGCTATTGAATGGATTCTGAATAATCATATCAATCCATTCGTAGCCGTTCGATTTTATAAACGCTTTCCATGCAGGTTTGTAGGCGTCAAGATTGATGGCTACAACGTCAAATCCTAGTTCTTTTATCGTTTTATAATTGCGTGCTAAAGCCGGTAGCATTTTTCTGCAATGCGAGCACTCCATCGACCAAAAAATTAGGATAGTTCCATTATTGCTTAGCTCAGAAAGTTTCGCTTTTAAGCTGCTGCTTTCGATGGTAAAATCGGGTGCAGGTTTACCTGTCGTTAGCGATATTAGCTGCTCAAATTCGCTATCTAGGAGGTTTTGTTCAGGACCACTTTTAAGGGGATAGTTCTTTTTAATATACTCAATAATGCCATCGTAGGATGATTGAGAGAATGTTTTGATTAGCTCCGTTTTGAAAAAAGCCTGAACTTCTTGCGATATCCCAGGTTGGTTCATCACCTCATCTACTGCGCGTTTAAAATAGCTTGCTTGATCTTCACGAGATGCCCCATCAACATAAAAAAGATCGATGTAATCCCACAACTTATCCGATACAGAAGGCGTGTTTATAATATTGGCGCTTTCAAAAGGGAAGCTGCTCCACCAGTTTGAAATCAAATATTGGCGTTTTTCTTCTTCTGTGAGGTTTTCTGGAGCTTTAACAGGAAGTTCAGCTAGTATTATCTTCGAAGCTAGTAGGTCGCCTTTGCTATTGATTAAGCTTCGAATTGTGCCACTATAGCTGTTTTCGATAGCTCTTTTTTCTTTTAGAAGCACCCGGTTCATTTTTCCCTTAGTGGGATAGAACTTAAGGAGTGTGGTTATGGCCTCTATTTTCTTATTGTAAGCTTCGCGGGCTCTTAGGAAGCTATAGTATACTCGGTTTTCTTCAGATTTGATGACATGCAGGCTGTCGGGGAGGCTTTCTAAAGAGGTGGATACCTCTACATCTTCATTGTTAACGATTATTCGGGCAAATGTATCCTCGCTTAGAACGAACGAGTATATGCCTGGTTTGTAGTTTTTTGTTTTAAACGTGAAGGTCCCTTTCCCTAACTTAATTGAGTCTACAGGTATAAGTGTTGATCCTTGATTAAGGTAAACATAGGCGCTCAAAGGGGCCTCTTTTTCTTTCATTTTGATGGTAAGCGTACTACTTTGCCCCCATGCAAAGCAGATGGTTCCAAAAAATACTATTGTCGAGAGTATATGTTTCATTCGTGCAAATAAGGTTTTCAAATCTATGAAAATAGCGTAGAATCTACTGCTTAAAACGCATAATTAGGGTATTTTTTGATAAAAGGAAGCAGTTTTATTTTTTTTGTCTTAATTAATACACTTTCGTCAGCAATAACTGTTTCTTTATTACGATTAAAGTTTAATAAGGAGGTTTGTTATGCTACAGATTTCACGTAATGGCAGTATCATACCCAAATTTCTGTCAGATTTGATGGTTGCATCTTACGCCAATATTTTTGAAGATAAGCCATTGTCTGACATTCCTGCGGTTAGCTTGCAAGAGGATGAGCTGCGGTATACTTATGAGTTGTTGGTTCTAGGATTGAAGAAGTCAGATCTGCGGTTATGCTTGACTGATGGTGTTTTGGAAATCGCTGTAGCAGATGGAGTCGCTATAAAGGCAGAAGAAGAATTAAAAGAGCAATTGGATTACAGCAACTTTACACGATCTTTTCTTTTACCCGAAGACGCCGATTTGAACTCCATAAAAGCGACATGCGTTGATGGAGTTCTACGTATCTTTATTCTGAAAAAGGGAAAAGATCAGAAAGACGTAATAAGATAAGAAGGAGCGTTAAGCTCCTTTTTCTTTGTAGAAAGAGCAGATACTTGTTAGTCCACATTCTTTGCAGTTGGGCTTCCTTGCAAAACAGGTGTATCTCCCATGTAGTATAAGCCAATGATGGGCTTTGGGAATAAGCTCTTCTGGGAAATTTTTTACCAGCTCTTTTTCTGTTTCTAGCGGATTTTTTGCATTTGGAGTTAATCCAAGTCGTTTACTAACTCGGAATACATGCGTGTCTACAGCCATTGCAGGCTTATTAAATACCACCGAAGCAATTACATTCGCCGTTTTTCTGCCAACACCAGGTAGTTGTTGTAGCACATCGACATCCGAAGGTACTTCTCCCTCAAATTTAGTAATGAGCATTTGGGCCATTCCGAGCAAATGTTTCGCCTTATTATTGGGATAAGAGATGGAGCGAATGAGGTCAAATATTTCTTCAATCGATCCTGTGGCTAGGGATTCTGCGGTAGGAAATCGGTCAAAAAAGGGAGGGGTTACCATATTTACCCGCTTGTCGGTACATTGGGCCGAAAGAATTACAGCAACAAGAAGTTCATAAGGCGAACTGTAGTTTAATTCCGTTTCTGGATTGGGCATACTGCTGCTAAAGTAGCTGATTATCTTATTGTACTTCTCCTTCTTTGTCATTGCTTAAAGTTTGGTTTCACAAAATAAAGCAATATTTTAAGATGTTTGGTTCTAAATTTGTAATAGATACAACGCTTTGATATTGTTAAGCGTATGTGGCAAAGTAAACGTTCTTTACATTCTTTGCTGTTTAACGGTTTGGCGTTTTTACACTTTTACAAAAAAACACCATCCTGATGTTAAAAAAGTCAGGATAATGCATTGATATTTAGATGCGTGTTTGTTTTTTTACACGAAGACCGTTGTTCGTAAGAAAAAAAGTGACTTCTTTGCAAAATCAAAATTAAGATTTTATGGAATTAGCATTTCATGGATTTCAACTCTTGATAGCATATGTGCTTGGGTCGATTCCTAGTGCTGTTTGGATTGGTACAAAGTTTTATGGAGTGGATGTGCGTGAGCATGGAAGCAAAAATGCAGGTGCTACAAATACCTTAAGGGTGCTTGGTCCAAAAGCCGCATTACCGGTTTTTGCATTAGACTTCATTAAGGGGGCTGTTGCGGTTATGCTTGTTCATTTTACCGATTACACTCCGGGAACTTATCAGTTTGTAAACTTTCAGTTGCTCCTAGGAGCCTTAGCAGTGGTTGGGCATATTGCACCTATTTTCGCAGGATTTAGGGGAGGAAAGGGAGTTGCAACGCTTGCTGGGATTGGTGTCGCATTAAGTCCAGTTGCTGCGTTACTTGCAGTTGGTGTATTTGCGATTGTTTTCTTGGCTACCCGATATGTATCTGTTGGTTCGATGAGTGCAGGTATTGCCTACTCAATAATCGTTAACCTGTTTGTTGCAAACGCTCCTACGCCTCTGGTTATCTTTAGCAATGTTGTAGCTGTTCTCCTTATTTTTACTCACCGAAAGAACATTAAGCGTCTTTTTAAGGGAGAGGAGAGTAAGATTTCCTTTAAAAAAAAGTCCTAGTATAATATAGCATGAAGAAAGGCTCCTAAATGGAGCCTTTTTTATTGTAGGATTTCAAGTTCTGTATATAAAAAACAGAAACCTCATCCTATAAGCCCCTGTATTAGCTTTGAGGATGAGGTAACCAACTAATGTAACAATTGAATGCGATTATGAACCGCGACAAATGTAGAAGTCTTGAGGGATACCCAATCTTAAAAAAAAA
>NZ_JTLD01000078.1 GCF_000798815.1 Alistipes sp. ZOR0009
TAGTACAGAGATGTGAGATATGAGTACTGGGATATGTGACATGAGTGCTGAGATGTGAGATATGAGTACTGAGATAGTGATGTTAGTACAGAGATGTGAGATATGAGTATTGAGACGTGCGAGTGCGACTTGATAGTTGATGACATCTTAAATAAAATAGGATAGAATACAAAATAGCCAGATGATTATCATGGTGTATCCTATAATATAATGTGTAAAATGAGTAAACGATAATGACAGCAGCTCCGAACCTAAATTGGACTCCCAGTCTTGACGATGTAATGCAGGCAAAGGCGCGCCTCACAGGGATTGCGGTACGGACTCTGCTGATGAGCAATGAGCTGCTCTCGGAGAGGTATAGCGCGAATGTGATGCTAAAGCGCGAGGATTTACAACCCGTACGTTCGTACAAGCTACGAGGTGCTTATAACAAGATAGTGACCCTTAGCAGCGATGAGCTGGCCAACGGAGTGGTATGTGCCAGCGCAGGAAACCATGCACAAGGGGTTGCCTTCTCGTGTAGCCGACTAAAAGTACGGGGAACCATCTTTATGCCCGAGCCAACCCCCAAGCAAAAAGTAAAGAAGGTGAAAATGTTTGGCGGCGAGTTTGTTGATGTCCGGATTATTGGCGACACGTTTGACGACAGCTTAGCCGCCGCATTGGCATTTTCTGAGGAAAATGGGGCTCAGTTCATCCATCCGTTTGATGATAGGAAGGTGATAGAGGGACAGGCCACCGTAGGGTTGGAGATTCATGAGGATTGTGCCGATAGCATCGACTATGTGGTGGTGCCAGTTGGAGGTGGAGGGCTGATTTCGGGCATTATTGGCGTAATGCAGGCGCTGCATCCAAGGGTTAAGATTATTGCGGTAGAACCAGCGGGCGCCCCATCGCTACGAAGGGCGATGGAGGAGCGCGAGCCGGTGCTGCTTGACGATATTGAGACCTTTGTAGATGGTGCTGCCGTGCGACGAGTTGGAGATTTGACCTTTAATGTTTGCTATGGTGGCATTGATAGGGTGATAAATGTTCCTGAAGGCAAGGTTTGTACCACGATGCTCTCGCTTTACAACGATGAGGCCATTGTGGTAGAGCCAGCCGGAGCCCTTTCGGTGGCTGCGCTCGACTACTTGGCTCCTGAAATTGCGGGAAAGAACGTGGTTTGCATCATTAGTGGAAGCAACAACGACATCATTCGCATGGAGGAGATAAAGGAGCGGTCGCTGCTGCATGAAGGGGTTAAGCACTACTTTGTGGTAAACTTTCCGCAGCGCGCAGGCGCGTTGCGCTACTTTGTAGATCACATTTTGGGGCCTAACGACGATATTACCCACTTTGAGTATAGCAAGAAAATCAACAGGGATAAGGGGCCTGCCGTAGTGGGTGTCGAGCTGAAGGACCCTGACGACTTTGAGCCGCTGTTGGAGCGGATGAAGGCGGCTAGGTACTTTGGCGAATACCTCAACAGTAGTCCGCATCTGTTTGAGCTGATCGTATAACCGCTGTTGGTTGCCAAGGTAACCAGCAAGGAGCTGCAAAAAGACCAAAGGGGAGGTTGGTCGGATTGCAGCTCCTTTGTGTAATAAAACAACCATTACGAGAGATGGATGAGTTTGATCTGGTAATGGATAAGCGCTATCTTTAAATGCAATAGTGGGGTTGTGAGATCGATAAGTTGGGGTTTAGTAACGGTAAGTTGAGGTGTGGTAATGGTAAGATTGAGTCTGGTAATGGTAAGTTGGGGTTTGGTAACGATAAGATAGAGCTTGGTAATGGAAGATTGGGTGTGTGGTAATGGTAAGTTGGAGTCTGGTAATGGAAGATTGGGTGTGTGGTAATGGTAAGTTGGAGTCTGGTAATGGCAGAATGGGGGTGTGGTAACGGTAAGTTTGAGTCTGGTAATGGAAGATTGGGTATGTGGTAATAAACAAATGGGGTTGTGAAATGCAAGAGTGGGTATTTGGTAATGAGTAAGTGGGGTTGTGAAATGTAAGAGTTGTGTCTTGGGGTTAATGAATAGGGGTATGAAATGCAGGAGTGTGAGTATGTTTTCAATTAGAGGCTACTAATAGGCGAAGAGTGTTCTAATGCTATAAGGGAAAATGGAATTTGGACGAAAAATACTTAGCCTGTATTTGGGCTCGGTATGTATTTTTGGCTAAATTATGCGCAAATAATATAAAGTAACTCTTTAGTAAGGGTTGTTTTTGGAGATGATTTCGTCTGACGAAACTGTTTACAGTGCTCGTGATTCCAATTTTTTATGAGGAGATTCTGTTTACGTATCAGAATATATTTACTATTCTTTTTTTTTAATTATTGACTATGATGAGAATAATGCTAATTGTTATTTGCTTACAGCTTATCAACGAAGCGTATGGGCAACGAGTAGTAGGAATTACATTGAATAAGGGGAATGAAATGCCTCTTTCGTTCGTAAATATAGGAATACCTAATAAGGATGTAGGAACAGTTTCGAATAAAGAGGGTAGGTTTAGCCTTGTTGTGGAAAAGAAATACGATAATGATAGCCTACTTTTTTCGTGCATTGGCCATGAGCCATACTATGTTAAGGTTTCTGATTTAAAGAACGGGGATGGCCGGGTTTATTTGAAGGAGAAGACTTATGAAATTTCTGAAATTGTTGTTCGTAATAGAATCTTTAAGCCCAAAACCTTGGGCGTGAATAGCGAATTTAGACGAGTAACAACTGGTTTTAAAGAGAATAAGCTGGGATATGAGATGGGAATTCTTATGAAGGTTAAGAAGTCGGCGCGAATAAAACGTATAAATATAAATGTTGCATACTGCTCGTACGATTCGATATTTTATAGGTTGAATATCTACAAAGTCTTGGATAAAAATGTATTTGAGAGTATTGTGAAAGATCCTATTTATATTAAAATGGGAATGAAGAACGTGAGTCAAATTAACGTAACCTTTGGAGAGACTATTGATGTTGATGGGGACATCTTGGTGACTTTAGAACATGTAAAAGACTTCGGATTTGGGAAAATACTTTTTTGCGCAGGCTTTTTAGATAAAACTTACTATAGGAAAACCAGTCAGGGGGTATGGAGAACTGCGCCAGTTGGTATCGCCATTAATGCAGAAGCCGAAGTGGAGAAGTAGGAGCGTTATGGAGCATTGTTTTAAGGGGATTACCTTGCTTGGAGTTTATTTCTATTTATAAATCAATACAATTGTATCTTTATAAGAGATCGGATTTTTTTGTATTTATGGATTAGGTTTACCAGCATTCCTTTTGGCCTTTGCAGGAGAAGAAATGCACGAACGAACATAGCGCGTTTGATGCGGTTTATAGAAGGTGCGGGCATTGCGCGATGTTGCTGGATGAAAAAGAGGCGTACATGGCGTTTTTAGCACGGGATACGGAATCAAAAAACATCCTACCAAATGAAAGTATTGCTAACGGGTGCAACGGGGTACATTGGAAAGCGGCTGCTGCCAGCCTTGGTGCAGCAGGGGTACGAGGTGGTTTGCTGTGTACGGGACAAAAGTAAGTTTCATCCAGAGAAGTTCGTCAGAGAGCGGATTGTGGTGGTGGAAAATGATCTTACGAGGATGGAAACCTTGGCAACGATCCCTAAGGACATAGACTTTGCCTACTTTTTGGTGCACTCAATGTCGAGCAATAGGAATTACGAGGAGCAGGAGCGGCAGGCGGCCATCAACTTTAGGGAGGCCCTGCGGAAAACCAACGTTAGGCAGGTGGTTTACCTTGGCGGGATTGTGAACTCGGCTACGCTGTCTAAGCATTTAACTTCGAGAAAAAATGTGGGCGAGGAGCTGGCCAAAGGCGATTACGCCTTTACGGCGTTGCGCGCGGGGATAATTATAGGCTCGGGCAGCGCCTCGTTTGAGATTATCCGCGATTTGGTGGAGAAGCTGCCCGTTATGGTTGCGCCGAGGTGGTTAAAAACGAGATGTCAGCCTATTGGAGTTGGGGATGTTATTAGAATCCTGACCGGGGTGCTTAATGATAGTAGGATGTACGGCAAAACATACGACATAGCAGGCGATGAGATCCTTACCTACAAAGAAATGCTACAGGGATTTGCTTCGGTGCGCGGGTTGAGGCGATTTATTTGGACGGTGCCCGTAATGACGCCGCGGCTATCGTCGTACTGGCTATACTTTGTAACTTCGACGTCCTACATGCTGGCGTCGTCGCTCGTAGACAGCATGAAAGTGGAGGTGGTGGCTGTAAACAGCACTGAGCTAAACGAAATGCTGGGGATTGAGCCATTATCGTACAAAGAGTCGATAAAAATAGCGTTTGAGAAGATAGAACAGAATGAGATTGTATCGAGCTGGAAGGATTCGACCATCAGCGGGCGTATGGAGGACTATAAAATTGCAGAGTACATACAAGTGCCAACGTTTGGCTGCTATAAAGATGTGCGAGTAAGGTTGGTGGACGATAAGACGCGATGTATTTCGAAGATTTGGAGCATAGGAGGCGAGCATGGATGGTATTACGGCACCTGGCTTTGGAATTTACGAGGTTTCGTGGATAAGCTGGCAGGCGGCGTAGGATTACGGCGGGGAAGGACTCGTGTGGACGATATTGAAGCAGGCGATGCGCTAGATTTTTGGCGGGTGCTGTACGCAGACAAATCGGAGGGGCGCTTGCTGCTTTTTGCGGAGATGAAACTTCCTGGCGAAGCTTGGCTGGAGTTTAAAATGGACGCGGAGCGGCTTATCCAAACGGCAACGTTTAGACCAAAGGGATTGCTGGGAAGATTTTACTGGTATTCGGTATTACCGCTGCATGGGCTAATATTTAAAGGGTTAATTACAAAGTTAACCCAGTAGCCGCTGGCGGATACAGCTAATATGCCGATGGAGTTGGGCGTTGCTCCATTATTTTAGGTTTTGAACCTTAAATCTGATAAGGATTTCTTTCGTGACGATGTGCTGCTCTGATTTTTATGGTGCAGACTCATTTTTTTATCTATTACAACTCGTGGTGGAAGGTTTATCGGACCCAATTCGGGATGCTTAATCCATTTATTTTAGGAATTAGAGAGTCATAAGGAAAATGCAGCACTGCAAGCGTGGGTTTTGGGTGCTGGGACTTTTACATATACCATATATAAATAGGTATAGGGACAATTTTGTAGAGGAACGCTTGATGGTATTGCCACAGGCGTTGCTGTGGAGCAAAAAGAAGCGCACAATGCTTAACGAAGCATCTGTAAAAATAAGGAGAAGCATCTGTATAGTGCTATGTGGGATAGATAAATCAACCTGAAATAAAAATATAAAGAAGTCCACTGTTTAGTTGTTTATGTTAACATATTTTTGTAATTTACAGGGGTGTTGAATAACCTATTTATTGATAAATCTAAGTCGAACTCCTGCAAATACGCCTTCTATGAATGTTGATTTCTATATTGAAAGCAGCTATCGGATTTCGGAGCTTATAACAAAAAGGTATAGCACTTCTTTTTCGGTGGCCACCTCGCTGCTCGAGAAGGAGAAGCGGCGCGCTATTTATGCGGTGTATGGTTTTGTTCGTTTAGCCGACGAGATTGTAGACAGCTTTTACGGATACGATCGGGAGTTTCTGTTGGCAAAGCTAGAGGAAGATTTACACTATGCGCTGGAGAATAGAATTAGCACGAACTCTGTTTTAATTGCCTTTGCAGATACGGTAAAACGATATGGAATCCGTAGGGAGCATATTGACGCCTTTTTGGAGAGCATGAGGTTTGATTTAACCAAGGTAAAGTATACGAATAGCGCCGAGCTGGAACGGTACATATACGGATCGGCAGATGTGGTGGGGTTGATGTGCCTGCAGGTGTTTTGCAACGGCGATAGCGTGCTATACGACAAACTTAAGGCACCAGCGCAGAAGCTGGGATCGGCGTTTCAGAAGGTAAACTTCCTTCGCGACCTGCAAAAGGATATGGAGGGGTTAGGACGGATGTATTTCCCCGAAATATCCGACTCTACGTTTGATTCCAGAAGCAAGCAGCAGATAGAGGCTACCATTCAGCAGGAATTTGAGGAGGCGTGGTTGGGAATTAAGGAGCTACCGGGCCGTTCGAAGTTGGCGGTGGCGTTAGCCTACTACTACTATGCCGGATTGCTGCGTAAGATACGAAAGACATCGCCCGAGGCGGTAATATCCCAACGAATAAGAATTCCGAACGCCGCCAAGTATCTGATTATTGCAAAAGTTTGCCTAATGTATAAGGCAAGGTTGATTTAGGGATCTTTACCATTAAAAAGAAGAACTCATGAAGTATATATTGGCCATTGGCTTGATAATTTCGGTGCTGCTGCTGATGTACTGTAGGAGTACGACCATTGCAGGCGGCTTGCAGGCTGTATCTGGCTTTGAAAAGGAGCGATATCTGGGCAAATGGTATGAAATTGCGCGCTTCGACTTCCGATTTGAGCGTGGGCTAAACAATACCACCGCCGAATACTCTTTGAATGCAGACGGAACCATAAAAGTTGTCAACCGAGGCTACGATATAGCCAAAAGAAAGTGGCGTAAGGCGGTCGGAAAGGCAAAATTTGTGGGTAGCGAGCAAACGGCGATGCTTAGAGTCTCTTTTTTCGGGCCTTTCTACTCCGGTTATAACGTGATAGCGCTAGATAAAGACTACCGATATGCTCTTGTTGCGGGTAAGAACCTCGATTATTTATGGATTCTATCGCGAGAGAAGACTATACCTAATAATTTTCGGGAGTCGTACGTAAAATTTGCCCAAGAGCGAGGTTTTGATACCTCTAAACTTATTTGGATTGAACATCAGGAGTAAATCGGCAGTAAAAAGGAGGCGAAATGAAGCTTTATCCTAAAAATAGCGTTGCGTTGGCAGATGTGAAGAGGTTTGTAGCAATTTTTTACATCGTAGGGACGCTTGGTTTTTTGATTCCAACCACGAGATCGCTATTTGTGCTCATAACACCAATAGCGTTGCTTGTTGGTAGCTACCTGCTGCTGCTATATCACCCGCATTACACTTCGAAAACAATACTTTCCTTTATAATTATTGCTTTGCTGGGCTTTTTTGTGGAGGTTTTGGGAGTAAAAACGGGTTTGGTGTTTGGAAATTACGCTTACGGTCGTGCGTTAGGGGTAAAGCTGCTTGATACGCCGCTTCTTATTGGCCTTAACTGGCTTTTCCTCTCCTATTCCTGCTACTCCATCGTTTGGAAGCTAAAGATAAACGGTTGGATACGGTTGTTTACGGCTCCGCTTTTGATGTTAACGTACGATATCTTCTTGGAGCAGGTTGCGCCAAAGACGGAGATGTGGTATTGGGAGAATGCGTCGCCTAGCATAAGGAATTATGTGGCGTGGTACGTTGTTGGCTTTGTATTTACGGCGTTGCTGCTGGTGTGCAAGGTTGATACCGGCAATAAGCTGGCTAAGCTTCTTTTTTTTAGTCAGCTGCTATTTTTTGCTATTCTAACCTTCTTCATTTAGATGATAACGGCAAGGCATCATATAGTAATATATCCGCTTTTTAAGTGGCTTACAAAATATCTGCTCCGTAGGAACTTTTACGAGGTGGTTATAGATGGAGATTATATCCGGCAGGATAATCCGCTGCTTGTAGTCTCCAATCATATCAGCTGGTGGGATGGATTTTGGATTATGCACCTCAATTTAACGCTCATCCGTAAGCGATTTCACTTTATGATGCTCGAAGAATCGCTTAGAAGGCACTGGTATTTTAGGTACGCCGGAGGATATTCGGTACAAAAGAAATCGAAGAGCATCGTAGAGAGTATTGACTATACGGTAGATCTTTTGCGCAATACCGAGAACATGGTTTTTATATTTCCGCAAGGGCGCATTAGTTCGGCATATAACGATCGGATTAAATTTGAGCGAGGAGTAGAGCGGATTCTGGAAAAAGCGCCAAGCAATCTCGATATTTTGCTTGTGGCTAATTTTGTAGACTATTTGTCTCGTTCAAAACCAACCCTTTTTACTTATATCAAACAGTATCGGGCGGCAAGCTTAAAGGAGCAGTCGGTTGAGCAGGTGTATGCAATGTTTTATGAAAATGTTTTGCAACGCCAAAAGGAGAAGGTGTCCTAAATGGAGTATCTAGCTTATATATCGGTCGGTTTTGTGGGAATGCAGGTCGTAAACGTGCTGCTTAACCTCATCTTTTCTCAAAAATTGAAGGATGGATCTCGGTTAGCCTCAGAGGTAACCGTATCGATACTTATACCTGCGCGTAACGAGCAGGAGAACATTGGAGGCTTGCTTGATGCGTTTGACAGCATCGGGAGCAGCTGTATTGAGATTTTGGTTTACGATGATCAGTCAGACGACCAAACGGCTTCGATTGTAAGGTCGCGAATGGAGGTAAACCCCAAAATTCGGTTGCTGGAAGCGGAAAAGCTACCAGAAGGATGGCTGGGAAAGAATCGGGCCTGCCACGAGTTGGCAAAGGCGGCTCAAGGAGAGTACCTGCTATTTATAGATGCCGACGTTAGGCTGAAAAAGGCGATGATAGCCGATGCGCTACGCTACATGAAAGATAAGCAGCTGGCTTTACTATCAATTTTTCCCCACCAGCAGCAGGTTACGTTAGGCGAAAAGGTTACCGTGCCAATAATGAACTACATTTTACTCTCTTTGCTTCCCTTGGTATTGGTTCGCGTATCGCCGTTTAGCTCGCATGCCGCCGCCAATGGGCAGTTTATGCTATTTAATGCCGAAGTATACCGTAGAATTAGGCCTCACGAAATATTCAAAGGCTCTGCCGTTGAGGATATCGCCATATCGAGATACTACAAGAAAAGGCGGCTTAGAATAGCGTGCATTGCGGGAGAAAAAAGGGTTACGTGTAGAATGTACGAGGGGTATCGGCAGGCGCTGAATGGTTTCACCAAAAATGTGTTTATGTTTTTTGGAAATCAGCCTTTGGTAGCCCTGCTTTTTTGGATGTTAGCAGTTTTAGGTGTGGTGCCTGTTGCATACACATTCGGGAGCTATTTATACCTTTACCTTATTGCGGTAGTTTTTGTTCAGGCAGCTATTTCGAGGGTTGGCGGGCAGAATATTTTGCTAAATGTCGTTTTACTACCGGCTCAGCTGTTTTTTTTGCTTCAGGTTATTGTAAATGCGCTACTTGCCAAACGGCGTAAGGGGCTTTTATGGAAGGGGCGCAACATCTACCCCCAGTAACTCGCCCCAAGGAACCTATTATGGAAGATAACGAGCAATTCGTAATACAATCATAAAAAAGATTAGAGGTACAGCAACAATAAAAACATGAAACAATGAGCAAGCAGGTTTTGATAGTTGGTACAGGGCTTGGCGGCCTTTCTACAGGATTACGGTTAGCTGCTAGAGGGTATAACGTAACTTTTGTGGAAAAAGCATCGCAACCAGGAGGACGTTTAAATCAGCTGAAAAAGGGTGGGTTCACTTTTGACGTGGGACCAAGCTTTTTTAGCATGCCTTATGAGTTTGAGGAGCTGGCAAAGGATTGTGGAATTGAGGTTCCCTTCGAGTTTGTAGAGCTCGATCCTTTATATACCGTTAGATTTAGAGGAAGCGATAGGAAGTATTCGTTATATAAGGATATTGATAAGCTAAGTGCTCAATTTGACCGTGTAGAGCCTGACTTTAAGCGTAAATTTTTGGCTTACCTAAAAAAATGTGAGGAGCTATATAACGATACGGTAGACATTGCCATTAAGCAAAACTTCGATAGCATTCCTAGCTATATTAAGGCCTTAATGCAGGTTAATCCCAAGCATCTGCCAATACTTTTGAAGTCGTTTTGGCAGCAAGTTGGCGCTTATTTTGAGTCGAAAGAGGTTCGGCAGATCGTGTCGCTAATCGCTTTTTTCTTAGGACGAACTCCATTTGATACCAACGCCATTTATACCCTTTTGTCGCACATCGAATTTAAGCATACGGGCTATTACAACGTAAAGGGAGGCATGTACACTATCGTGGAGAGCTTAGTTGAGGCGTTGCTGCTTAAAAACGCAAACTTCAGCTACAATACTGAGATCGTAGAATATCGTGCTGCCAATGATAAGCTAGTGGCTTTGGTAGATGGTAATGGAAAAGCATGGGAGGCTGATATTTTTATTGTAAATGCTGATGCAGCCCTCTTTAGAGGCACGGTATTTGGCCGCAAGGCGTATGCAGAGCGAAGGTTAAAAAAAATGAGCTGGACAATGGGATATCTAACGGCTTACGTAGGCGTAGATGTAAAGTTGCCAGACGTGGAGCATCATAACTACTTTTTGGGGAACAACTACGAGGAGTACGCAAGGGATGTTATGAAAAATCCAGGAACGTTAGAGAAACCCTACTACTACGTAAATGTGGTTTCTAAGCACAATCCTAGCTGTGCTCCGGAAGGCTGCGAAGCACTGTTCTTTGTTTGTCCAGTGCCTAATCTCCTTTATAAGCCAACTTGGGAGGATAAGGAGGAGATTGTAGATAGTATTATCGAGGATTTCTCACAAAGAATAGGCCGCAACATTGGAGATCATATTGTTTTAAAAGAATCGTTCACTCCACGGGATTGGCTGGAGAAGTTTAACCTATATATGGGAGCAGGGCTTGGATTATCGCATCAGATGCTGCAAATCGGGGCGTTTCGTCCTAAAAATTATGATGAAGTATTTGAAAATGCGTTTTATGTTGGTGCGTCAACCATTCCAGGTGCAGGATTGCCAATGGCCATCATTAGTTCTATGCTAACAACCGAAAGGATACAGGAGTATGCTTTAAAAATCTAGGTTGAGTTTTTCATCAGAGCAAATAAAGTTGTTGTGGCGGGTAGTATTGTTGCTATCTTGCTTGGTGATTAGTGTAAATATAAGAGTAGGATGAAAAAATTGGAAATAGTGGTTTCTGATCGCATTCGGCTGTGCGAGATAGAACTGGACGATGCTGAAGATATTTTTACAACAATAGATACGCAACGGGAGTATCTTGGTAAATGGCTCCCGTTTGTTGAGATGACACGGTCGGTTGATTTTTCGCGTGATTTCATTAAATCGGTATTGGATGCGCCATTAGAGAGCCGTAACTTCAACTTTTCCATCAGGTACGATGGATGTTTTGTGGGGTTAGCTGGTTTTAGGGATACCGATTACTTTAATCGGAAGACAGAAATAGGATATTGGCTTTCTCAGCCCTTTCAAAAAATGGGTATTGTAACAGAATCGGTGCTTGCGCTTCTAGGTTATGCGTTTACCGAAATGGACATGAATAGAGTTACCATTAAATGTGGGGTAGGGAATATTCCTAGCCGTAATATTCCAGTAAGGTTAAACTTTACGCTCGAAGGTGTCGAACGAGCTGGAGAACTTTTCCCAGACGGCCATTTTATAGACTTGGAGGTGTATAGTATGCTGAAAAGCGAATGGAATTTTAGGGGTCGGGCAGAAGTATTATCTGGAAAAGGTTTGAAATAAGGGTCTTAATTATTTCGATAACATGCAATGGATAAGATATTGGAGCATGGAGTTCCATTTGTAGGAGTTGAGCCTTTTTTTGAACTAGAGAATGGCTTTTTAGTGAAGAATTATCAACAATTAGGAGAGTATGACTTTTGATTCTGAGTTTAAGCAGGCGTTGCAGCAGCTGCCCAGTAAAGAGAAGGATAAGCTGATATTAAGGCTGCTTAAGCGCGATCTGAATTTGGCTAGCAAGCTTCGTTTTGAGTTGGTAGATACCGATTCGGTTCTTGATAAGCGTGAGCAACTTCAAGGTTGGATTACGATGGAAATGAAGCGGGTTACCAACGAGTACTACTCGGCAGGATGTTTGCTGATGGACGTTCGTAATATAAGCGGAAGGATAACAGAACATGTTTACATTACAAATGATAAACCCGGAGAGATTATTCTAAACTGTTTGATGATCCGATTGCTACTAGAACTCAATAGCAACCGTATTGTAAACGAAAAGAAGGGGAAGGTGTACTCGCTATGCATATACCTCCTTAATAGAATCTTTAAAATTTTAATATTGATCCAAAAGCAGCACGAGGATTTGTATATGGAATTTAGGGATGATGTAGAAGCAATTGGTCGAATGGTTGACGGGAACAGTAGTTTATCTCAGATGGCTAAATATAATGGGTTGGATATTAGCTGGCTTGTTCGGTTCGAAATTCCGAATGATATCGCCGAAATTTATAAGGATTTAAGGCAAAGAGGCCTTTTAAAGTAATTATGAAGCACCCTTTACTCGTTTATTAGGGAGCCATTTTGTACAACAAAGTGGTGATTAATGATATTTTTTATATTAAAATAGGGACAGGGATGCTTCACTCTACGCAAAGCATCCCTGCTTTTTTCTTATCGATAATTACTTTATAAGCATGTTGGCAATGGTTACACCTTGTTTTACACGATCGGCCATTCCTATACCGTTACGAATATTACCTGCAAGGTAAAGGCCTTTGTATTGCTGTTCTAATAGGGCAATCTGATCGAGCCGTTGTTCCGAAGAACGTTCGTACTGAGCGATAGCGTAGGGATATCTAAATAGGTGTATCATGTCGGGCTTAAGGTTTGTCTTAAGTGTTTCCGAAACTTCGTTGAGTGCTGTGTCTATGAGCTCTTGGTCTGGAAGGTTGTAAATATCTTCGTGCTGAATACCACCAAGAAAGACGGATAGCAGTGCACCCTTTTCTGGGGCTCTATTTGGGAAAATGGAGGAAGGGAATAGTATGCCCAAAACTTTTCGGTTCTCCTTCGAGGGAATTAATCCTCCAAAACCATTTAGCGGATAGCCGTTCCACTCCTTGTAGCCTAAAGCAACTTGGGCTACTTTAGCGTAGCGCATGTTGGTGATAGGAGAGAGGTCTTCTGGTGTTAGGAAAGTTAGCGTATTGGCAAGCTCATAGGCACCGATGGTTGTAATAAGTTCCTCCGATTCTACAAGAATGTCATTCTCCTCAGTGCTTACGGTTGTTTGGCATTTACCGTTTTGAAGGGTTACCGACGTGCGCTTGGCGTTGAGAATAAAGTTTTCGTGTCCAATGGCTGCAGTTAAGGCCTGTGTAAGCTGTTGCAGCCCATTTTTTACTGAGAAAACATCTTTTGTAGCTCTTTGCTCTAGTTCGCTCTTTGGCTCTTGTCTTTTTTTTATGGCACCACGGATGAAACTGCCGTAGTTCTGTTCGAGGTTATAGAGTTTGGGTAACGCAAATTTGGTTACTAGGTTGGCTGGATTCCCAGCATAGATTCCGGAGATAAACGGATCTACGGCGTAGTCGAGGAAACTTTTTCCTAATCGGCGGGCGACAAGCTTATCAAGCGTTTCATAAGGATTGCTTCCTTTTTTTCTAAAAGGCTCGCCTAATATTCTTATTTTATCGTAGAGGCTAAAAAGAGGAGTGGTGATGGCGGATGAAAGGTTGTGAGGAAGTGCCTCCCATGAGCCATCCTTTAAAATAAGGCGTCGTTTGGCATTCGGGTTGGCAACCTCTAAGTTGCAAGTATCTCCAAGGTCATCGAAAAGTTGCACCAATTCGGGCGATGATAGTACGCCCGTATTTGGTCCTGCTTCGTAGGTAAATCCCTGTTCGGTAAAGGTTCTGATAACACCACCGGGTTCGTGGTTGCGTTCAATGATGGTTACCTTTTTTCCTGCTCTTTTAAGGTAAAAGGCAAGTGTTAATCCTGTTAATCCTCCGCCAATAATGGTAATTTGCGAGGTTCTTAGCTGCTGCATGGCTATACGGTTTTAGAATAGCTGTGGTTTTGTTGTTGATAATGCTTGTCGAGTGCCGCTGCAATATTACGGATGAAAATGGTTCCGATTTCTGTTACGGTAATTCCTTTTTCGTTAAAGCGTATAAGATCATTATTCTGCAAGTCTTCTAAAGTAGAGGACGAAATCGCAAGCGCATTTAATACTTCTTCGGAGGTGGTGCCTAAGCGATGGGCGATATGCTCCCATGATACTTGCTTGTTGCACATTATTTCGTTAATGGCTTCTCGTATTATAATTTCAGTAGGAGAGAGCTGGTAGCCTCTTTCGGTTGGCAACTTCTGGCTGCCAATCAAACCTATGTACTCCTCAATATCTTTTACATTTTGAGCGTAGCCATTTTCTAGTTGACTAATGGCGGTTACTCCAAATGCGTAGACCTGACCGGTTGTTCTTCGGGTGCAGTAACCTTGAAAGTTGCGATGTAGCTCCTGTGTTTCAAGGGCGAGTTGCAGCTCATCGGAGGGGAGTACAAAATGATCGAGCCCGATTGCTTTATAGCCTGCCGCTATTAGCTGATCGTAGGCACTTAGAAACATCTTCATTTTAATATCGGAGGAAGGAAGTCCTCTTTTTTCGAGAATGGCTTGGTGCTTTTTCATCCAAGGTACGTGGGCATATGAAAAGGTTACCAGCCTGTCAGGACGAATAGCAATAGCCTGCTCAATGGTTCTATTAAACGATTCGATAGTTTGTCCCGGAAGTCCGTATATAAAGTCGAGGTTGACGCTAATGTCGTTCTTTCCCTTTTTTAGATATTCAACCAGCTCCTTAACGGGTATTTTGGAGGAGTCACGATTGACAGACTTGAGTATTTCATTGTCAAAATCTTGTATTCCGAGGCTGAAACGGTTAATTCCAGCCTCTTTAAGTAGATCGATGTATTCGAATGTAAGATAGGCCGGATTGCATTCGATGGCAATCTCTGGCTTTTCGATTGTTGCAAACTTGGATTGCAGTATGGCAATTAGCTCCTTTAAACGAGCAGCCTCCACCGCATTTGGAGTTCCTCCTCCAAAGTGTATTTGTGCAATTTTTCGGTTGCTACTAATATGGCTCGTTACTAGCTCAACTTCCTGCTTTAAGGCTTGAAAGTAGCGTTCTAACTGTTTCTCGTTTTTTGAGGTGTAGGCATTACAACCACAGTAGTAGCATATCTTTTTACAAAAAGGGATATGAAAGTAGAAGGCTAAATGCTCAGGTTTATGGTTGTTGGAGTCTACGAGAAGATTAAGGTAGCTTCTGTCATCAAACTTAGAGGTAAAATGGTTTGCTGGTGGATAGCTGGTATATCTAGGTACTGGAATGTTGTATTTCTGAAGGAGTTGGTTACTGATTTGCATTGTTGCTTTGTCTTAGGGTTATGGAGAGAATTATCATTGCAATTAAACTGAATAACGCTTCTATGCCAAAGAAATTGTGGTAGCCGAAGCTGTCTGCCAATCTTCCGCTGATAACGGCAAATATTAATCCGCTTAAATGGGTAATTACAATTTGTAGCGTAAAGTCGGTGCCTTCGCATCCTGGACGCACTTTATCCATGGCAATGGTGTAGATTATTACAGTAGAGAGCCCGTAGCTACACCATAGCAGCATTACCGCTGCATAAAGTAAGCTCATGCTAGGCGTACCGTGAGATATTAGCCAAAAAAAGGCTCCTGCACCAAAACTGGCCGCTAAAAATGCATATAAAGAGGTCTTCCTTCCAATTTTTTTTACAATAAATCCAGCCACAAATGCGCTAATTGCTGCAACAGATGTTCCCAAAATTCCAGATAGGAAGCCGATTTGCTTTATATTGTACCCGAGATCTACGAGGTATGGTTTTACCATCGAAAGGATGCCGATAATTCCGGAGTAGTAAAAAATTAGCACCAGCACCCATTTGTACATCCCTTTAATTGCAAAAAATCGGAAGATGTCTGTAAATGAAATGCGCTTAACAATTGCGGTGCTGCTGGGTAGCGGCTGGCGGTAGCTTAGCAGCGGAACTAGCGCTATAAGAACAAAGGCTGCGAGTAGTACAAGCAGGTAGTTCCAACCAAAATAATGGTAGGCAATTAGCAAAACTCCAGTTCCGAAAATACTGCCAACAAATGTTCCTGCCGATTGAATGCTATTACCAATACTTCTTTCGCTGGGCTTTAGCATGAGTATGGCATAGATGTCCACAGCTATATCCTGTGTTGCAGACGCGATGAAAGCTACAACCATTAGCAGAATTACTAGCTTAAAGTCCGCTTGTAGGTTGAAGAACCCAATACTTAATATAATTATAGCGTAGAATAATTCGGAGGCTACAATCCAGCGGCGTAAATCGCGTAGCGATCGGGTATGGTTGTCTACTATTGGAGCCCAAAGAAATTTGAGTATCCAAGGTAACTTTACCAGCTGCAGTAAGCCTATCGATTGTAGCGAATAGTTTTCCTGCCTCATAATAACAGGAACAACAGTCGAGAAAAAGCTCATGGGAATCGACTGTGCTATGTAGAGGCAGAATAGTACGGGCAGCTTATGCCAATTTTTTGCTTCCATTATTCGTTTGGGTTTTGCCACAAGATATTAAATCTTGTGGCTTTCTAGTTTATAGTGTCATATCGAGGGTTACTCCTAGCTGAAAAGGCCGCCCTTTTTGGACGAACTTTAATTTCTGCATTTCAAAGTAGTAGGCCTTATAGCTTGTGTTGGTTAGATTTTTACCCCAAAGTTCGAGATTAATTCTCTTTTTGGAGAAGGATATTCGGCCATCCACAACTCCGTAGTAGCCTTGTTTGGCAATGTTATCTTCTTTCCAGTAGAGGTTGCCAACACCTTTATAGTTTGCCGATAGGCGAATCTTGTCTACCCAACTATTGGCTTGAAGACGGAATGTTTTTCCGATTAAAATACTTAAGGATTCCTTTGGGACTTGAGGAATGTACTTGTCGTTGTAATTTGTTGTAGCATTGACAACGTATTTTTTGAATTTAGCATACGTATATCCGTAGGAAACAGAAGCGTCAAATCCATTTATAGGAACCATATTTAGAGTTGCTTCCAATCCTTTGCTGACAGATTTTCCTGCGTTGGTTAATTTGGTGCCAACACCACTTTTGAGAGATTGTGCTATTTGCTGATTGTTCCAATCAATGTAGAAAAGTGCAAAATCGCCATAGAATCTATTCCAAAGGATGGGTGTTTTAACGCCAACCTCGTAGTTTACGCTATTTTCTGGCTTAAACTTTAAGTCGATATTTACATCATCAAAAGAGGAGTTGAAACCACCTGTCTTGTAACCCTTGGACACGGTTGTGTAGATGTTGGTTTGCCCCATTTTGTACGATAATGATATCTTAGGTAGTATTTCTGCCGATTTTAAGGGCGAGTAGGAGGTGGTTGTACTGCTTGATACGATGTTGTTGGTATACTTATCGTATTGGTACTCCAGCTCATCTTTTTCTACATCGAATCGTATACCAGCAGTAAGGTTCAGGTTTTTTATGAGAATATCTTTAATAGTTAACTGGTGAAATAGCGCATAGCCGCTTATGGTGTGGTCGTTGTATTTCGAATAGTTTCTTTTTGATGACATTATTATATCTAACCCAGAATCAAAGAACTGGGCAAAACCGTACATCCCAAACAGCCATTCAACTCTTTGGTTTCCTTTCGACTGGATGGTAATCTCCTGCGAAACCATATTTTGTTTTTGGTCTTGATATGCAAATGTATTTGAGCTAGGCGAAAAATCCTGATCGATAGCCTGTAAATCCTTTAAGTATTGGTAGGCTGTTGTTGATAGCACCTCAAAAGCAGCCCCTTCGTATTTTGTAACTAGTGCGTTCGATAGCAAATCCCTGTTGTAGAAGCTGTACTCGTTGTAGTTTATTGGTGCAATCGAATCTTTTTCGACGAAGTACTGCGAGTAGGGATATCCTCCTTGCTTACTTTTTTCGTAGGAGATAATATTCTCTATCGATAGTTTTTTGTTGATGTTCCAAACTAGGCGATTACGAATCCCAAACGAGTTAAGGTTATCTACAAGACTATTGTTGAAGTTGTTTTTAAAAAAGCCATCGTTGTGGAGGTAGTTGATTGCAACCGAATATCCAAAATTGTCACCAATTTTTCCGTAATGCCCGCCGCTAATATTATAGCAGCCATAAGTGCCAGCAGTCAGGTTAATGTTGGTTCCTTGAAAGGTCATTGGCGATTTGGTGATGATATTGATGATCCCACCCATGGTATTTCTTCCGTAGAGCGTTCCTTGTGGACCACGGAGTACCTCTATTTGCTCCACGTCAAAAAAGTCGAATGCAAATGCGGCCTTTTCGAAATAGGGTACTCTATCTACGTAGAGACCTACGGATGGAGAGTTGATTCGGGATCCAATACCTCTAATGTAAATGGGTGAGGTCAGCTTAGAGCCGTAGTCGGGCATAAACACGTTAGGAACGGCACCAGTTATGGCGCTTAGCGATTTTGTGCCCATCTCCTGAATGGCTTTGGCTGATACGATGGAGATGGATGCAGGCATCTCCTTCAGTTTGGCGTTATTTTTTGATGCAACAACCTTTATCTCACTAAGCTCGTAGGTGTTTGATATGGTTGTGTCTGCAATTGCTATTTGTTTTTGTGCTGTTGCGGGAATATATGCAACAGCACCAATAATTGAGAACGCGAATGTTCTTAATGTCATAAACCTTTGTTTTCTGCTAATTATAAAAACGGGAAATAGGATGGCAAGGCATCCTTTTGCGTAAATGCTAGCAGCTTTGGGTTGGTGGGCGCGATAGCAGCTCGAAGGTATTTAGCAACGAGCTCAGCCGAACATTGTGGTCTTTGTTGGGAATGTCGAAACGTTCACCGATTGCAGGGCAATGGTTGTTGATTGCTGTTACATCACCTTTTTTATTCACATCAAAATGGAAGGCATCTAAATGATGTTTTTCAATGCTGTTTTTTAAGTGGATGTGGTTGCCGGAATCAGTTTTCGAGATAATATTTTCGCTGCTTGGCTCTGGTTTATTAAGCGCATAGTATCCGTACGAAAGGAGGTAAACAACAATCGTAATGATATAAGGAATATGCGTAGAAAATAGGCCAAACTGAAACATGCCGTGTTTCTTGATTTGCCTGCAAAGAAAAGCATTTTAGCAGGATGCTCCAAAAAAGGAGGTGGATATGTTTATGCTTTTCGATAAATCATTAGTCGAGTAGCTTCATAAGTCGGAATAAGGCTATATTTGTCACAATATAAAGGATTAAAAGAGTTCGACTATGATTACAAACAACGATATTTTACGCCGCCTTCGGTTTGCCTTCGACTTCAACGATTCGAAAATGATAAAGATATTTGAGTCGGCAGAGTGCCCGGTAACACGATCGCAGGTGAGCGACTGGCTAAAAAGGGATGAAGACCCTGCATTTAAAGAAATGAAGGATGTTGAGTTGGCTACTTTTTTAAACGGGTTCATTAACGAAATGCGAGGGAAAAAGGAAGGTGCGCAGCCTCTCCCAGAGGAGCGTCTAAACAATAATATTATATTCAGAAAGCTGAAGATCGCCCTTAGCTTAAAGGACGAAGATATTTTAGAAATCCTTTTACTGGCAGACTTTAAAATGGGAAAGCACGAGCTGAGCGCCTTTTTTAGAAATCCCAACCAGCCACAGTATCGGCCTTGTGGCGATCAGGTGTTGAGGAATTTTATTAAAGGGCTTCAGGTAAGATATTCCGATGAGGATTAAGAGGAGGGTGACGTAATGTCGCCCTTTTTTGTGCTTTATTGGATAGTTAAAACAAAAAAGCCCTCCGATTGGTGGGCTTTTTGTGATCCAGCTGGGGCTCGAACCCAGGACCCCATCCTTAAAAGGGATGTGCTCTACCAGCTGAGCTACTGAATCTC
>NZ_JTLD01000079.1 GCF_000798815.1 Alistipes sp. ZOR0009
TTGTCTTGGTTCGTCTTCTTACGCGCTGCCGTTCGGGTAGCGCAGGCTTGCACTATAGGGTAGGGAAGTGGAAAAGTTGCTACTATTTCCCGTATTTGGACGATAATAGCAGCTGCAGCCCAAAGGTTGCACTAGTACCCAGTGTGGAGTGCATATATGGGTATAGTGGAAATAATCGCAGCTAGCTGCGATTAAACAGATGTTGGCGGTAATTAAAAATACTTGAAATGTTGAAAGTAAAAACTACAGAAGAATTTACCAATTCGGAATTTGGCAATGAATATGTGAGGATTTTAGCGCCACTTGCCGGAAAGCATATGGGAATCTTCCTTGATGCAATAAAGAATAGAACTGCTGATAATTTAGACTATAATCTTATTGGAACGGCAAATGAAATTACATTAAAAAAAATCAGTAATTATTATGGACTACTCCATACTGTCTTTGAAGACCTTGGTTTAGTCTTGTCATTTCTTCGAGTTAATGAACGTAGTAAACTTTATGAATTATTTCCAGAACTTGAAAATGATGAGCAATACTATGTTTATCATCTGGAGAATTATATAATTAGAATTAGTACAGTATCAGATTTGGTAGGGAAACTAGGGAATATCCTATACAAAACTGGAATTGATGATGAAAAATGTAATGGTCACAAATTTAAAGAAGCCCTAAGCAAAATCGGCAGTTCCAAAACTGCTATGATTGAAAAGTTACTAATAAGAACAAAAGAAATCAAAGATATACGACATAAGAAAATCCATACTGGAGAAAGTGAACTTCCTTATTTAACAGGAATCGTTTTCTATAGTGATTTAATGAAATTAATTAATGAAAAAGCTTCTCCAATACTAGATGAGTATACTGATAAAAATCTTATTGCAGAGATTGATAAAATTGAGACAGAGATCTTTGAAGTTATATCAATTGTAAACGATTTTCTAGATGCCTCAATAGATAAGTTAAAGGATTTAGTAAAAGAAGAATAAAATAACTACCGCCAACACACGGTATAGTCAACAAGCTGGTGAAGTGGTAGCCGGAAGCTTACTGCGCCGTAGCAGCCGCAGTGCAGGCTGAGAGAACGGAAGCCCGCAATGCTTGTTACCCATACCGACAAGCGTTGGGCCTCATTCTGAGAGATGTCATTGCTAAATTGAGAAAGAAATTAAAATGGCAAGCTACAACGATTTTAGACATAAAATAGAGCTAGTCGATTTAGTTTATGATATTAATAGTGTCAAATTAAATAATACAAAACAGTTAAGTGTCACTTTATTTAGATAAACCAATGAGTAATATTAATTTCTTCAATTTTAAGACTATTGTTTTCGATTTTGATGGAACAATAGTTAATTCAATGCCTTTTCATGTTAAAGCACTCAATAAGGCTTTAGATGAAAACGGAATCGATATTAAAGTCACAGAAGATGATATAAAAGGAATTGGGACAGAAATAGTATTGAAAAGTCTTAGTGAAAACAATCCCCTAAAGAAAACAATTATAAATGAGAAAGTAAATAAAATAAAAAAAAGGAAAAAGGAATTGTATGAATTATATATTATAAATGGTGAAATAGAACTGTTTTCAGGTACTGTAGAACTTTTGGAATTTTTAAAATTGAAAGGTGTAGAATTAATATTAATTTCTGGTTCAGGCAGACAAAGTGTAACATTGTTGATTAATAAGTTTAAATTAAAAAGATTTTTTGAAGAAAGAATTGTTGTTAAAGAAGATGTAAAAAACGGAAAACCCAAACCAGACTTATTTAAAAAAGCAATCGAAAAATCTGCTGTTAAAAATCTTGAAAAAACACTTATAGTTGAAGATAGTGAAAATGGATTAATAGCAGGTATAGCGGCTGGTGTAAATAATGGAATTCTTGTTAATCAAAGTATAAATAATAGTAAATCTAGTTGGGGTATATATGCTTCAATTACAGAGTTGTTTAAGCAAATAGTTAATGATTATATAGATAATAATGAATCCATATTATTGGATTTAAAGGAAAAAAACAATATTTTTTTACCAGATGACTATTCGATTGAAAGTGATAAAGAATTTTTTTTTATAGTATCATTAGGTAAAGAATTGCAGTTACCTATATACCTACTCCGCATTGGAGGCCCTTTATTAGTTAGAAGACTGATTAAAGATCATACAAATATTTTATCTAAATATTTGCAAGATTGTAAGACTATAATCCTAATTTCAAATCCTTTGGGTTATGAAGCATTAAAACGATTTGATGCAGAAGATAAAGATAATTATGAAATTAGAT
The DNA here is from genome assembly GCF_000798815.1 of Alistipes sp. ZOR0009. Classification (NCBI taxonomy): domain Bacteria; kingdom Pseudomonadati; phylum Bacteroidota; class Bacteroidia; order Bacteroidales; family Rikenellaceae; genus Alistipes; species Alistipes sp. ZOR0009. The sequence continues at coordinate 2,283 of NZ_JTLD01000079.1, forward strand.
ACACCCAAAATGAAATTATTGATTTTGCAGAAAATCTATTTGATATTCGCTGTAGATCAAATAAAAATCAGATAGAAATAGGATTTCATGAAAATGAATTACTATGGAGTTGCGGAATCGTTGAACAGTATTTATCAATAGTTAGGGCTTATTATGATAAGGGAACTGGTCACGATAATTCAGTTAAGTCTAAAAGATTTCTTTTTAATGAAAATGAAAAACTAGCAGAATCATTTTTAGATTATTTTAAAGGAATTCAAAGTAATTCTAAAATTAAATGGTTAAAAGACAAGAGAATTTTAAAAGATTCGAGAAGGCAATTGCCTAGTTTATTTAAAAGTAATATTAAGTTATTTGAAACACCTGTATTACCAGAAAAGGGAATGTCTGATATTATTATTCCAGATGATCATGTATGGAAGATATGCTCTGATGAGAGTGTTACAATTATAGAAAGTAATTTCTATAAAGATTATAGTGATAGTCAAAAGTTAAGTAAATATTTTAGGCCTGTTAAAAGTAAATCTTTAGAAACAAATACTGGTGATTTAGGAAATGTTTTAGCCTTAGAAAAGATAAATGGTTTGTCTCTTTTTGATATTGTTTGTTATATAAACAAATGGGATAACGATGATTTAAGGAACAAATTATTAATATCCATAATAGATGATTCTATAATGGCTATTAAAGAATTTTGGCATATTTCAAAAGATTTATCAAAGAATAAAAAAATACAAGCCAATACTTATGATTATCAAGGAAAACTTGAAAAAAGTTATGATGAAATTGAGAATATAATATATCTACCAAATATTAAAGGAGAACTAAAGGATTTAGGACAATGCCTTAAAGAATTTGTAGATAAATCAAACAATAAAAAAATATTTAGAGATGCACATCTAAAAAATAGAATATGGAAAACAAACATGGGGGTCAATGATTTCTTAATTTTTTTAGTGCATAACAAAAATAATTTTGATGAACTTTTAAAAGATATATATGATATAGATTTTGAAACCGTAAATCAAGTTGTAACTCCTTGGGAAGATGGGATTCATATTTTATTTTTTGAATATAGTGGTTATGATTTGTATAATACTGACAATGATCCAATAAAATATTATGAAGCAAAGTTTAATGAGGAAGTGATTTATCCCGAAATATTTCTTAAAACTATACTTGCTAGATCTTATAGAGAACTTTGCAGAAGAATCTGGTATTATAAATATATGCCCAAAACTTTTAATAAAAGATATGGCAATGAAACTCCTAGATTTTTTTGTGACTTAGGTATTCATGCGTTGGAGAGATTAAATAAAATGGGTATTGAATATAAAGAAATCTCATTTTTTTTAAAAAATAAGATAAGTGATCTAGATGGTATTTTTGACAAAGGAGATGAAAGTCCTATACCTTTATCTCTAAAAAATAATGAAATCAAAGAAAACAATAGTTCTAGCCAAACAAACAAAGTAATACCTACTGTATTTATTTCCTATTCATGGGATAATAAAGAGCATGAAGAATGGGTTTTGAATTTAGCTACTAAACTATGTGAAAATGGAGTAAATATAGTTCTTGACAAGTGGGACTTGGTTAAATTAGGACAACTTTTACCCGATTTTATGGAAAAATCAATAACTAAGTCTCAAAGAGTAATTTGTATAATGACACCAAATTATAAAAAGAAAACGGATAATCTAGCGGGTGGTGTAGGTTATGAGTATTCAATAATTTCGGCTGAGATTTTTACCGATGATATTAACACATCTAAATTCATCCCTTTGTTTAGAAAAGGAACAGATTCAGATGCAATTCCAACAATATTAAAAGGTCGAAAGTACGTTGATATGAGGAATGATTTTCAATTTGAAGATAAATTTCTACACGAATTATTAAGAGATATTCACGATGAACCAAAATTCAAAAAACCAATAATTGGGGAAAAGCCGATTTTTGGTTAACAGAAAAACAACGAAAGCACAATACCTGGTATAGCCACCAAACTGGTGATGTGTTAGTCATTAGCTTACCACACCGCCGTCTCACTATGCTGGCAGGCTTTGCCTAATTCGGCGGCAGATGGTTGTTAGGCAGTCTCGGCCTTATATCACTATTAAATGCCAATCCTAGCAAGCGCGCCACCACTATTCGATAGAGGGAACTTAGCAGCATATATAAAAGAGTCTGCGCTACTAATCAATCCCTATTCCCAACAAAACGTTAGCCATTAGTAGCCGCTGCATTGTCTGCGTTGTTTGGCAAGTCAGCATGCCGACTATATCTGGCTCTCTTAGATACGTAAACGTAGGTTGTTGTTTTATTCATATTGTTTTGCCGTGTTTTATCTGTAGGCTAAGACCTTGTAAAGGCCAGTTTTTTGTTTCTAGCGGCCAGCCTCAAGGTTCTAGCGGCTAGCCGCAGGAA
>NZ_JTLD01000080.1:0-8526 GCF_000798815.1 Alistipes sp. ZOR0009
GAAACTTGAGCATTTGTACTTTCAACCTTTACATCAAAGCTACTTGTCCAAGTATTACTATTTTCGTCAGTAATGCAAATATTAATTGGAATAACTGTATTTACTGGTGTTGTATTTGAAACTGTAAATTTGATAGTATAATAGCTCAGATAAAAGTCAGAAGCATTAGAAACACCGGCAAAATCAGCCCACTTTTTACTATTAGCAGGAATATCAGCGTAATTGACTTGTGAAGTTGGTGTAAAACCTGAGACATACCCACTTGTTGTTGAGAATGTAGCTTTAACACCATTTGCAGTTCTTGATCCTGTGTTTTTCAAACAAACTCTCAATTCTACGGTTTCCCCCTTGTTTATAATTCCATCATTGTTATTATCCTTATAAACGGTGTAATTGTCAAATTTTAAATCAATTCTATTTGTAAGTTCAGAATTGTTTTTGCCATCTAAAGGATTGTCGCGCTTGAGATTTAGGAATTCGATATTGTCAATCCCCGAGCAAGAAGACAAGCATAAAGCCGCTATGATTATAAAAAGAATCTTCCTCATTGCTTTAAAAATTGATTGTGTAACTTAAACCGCTTGCGTTCATTTCTTGATTGTAATAAACCCCTAAATGATTTCGCTTCCACGCTTTCTGCGCTTTTTTATTTGCTGCGCCTTTGTTTGCAACCCAAACAATGTCATAAATCCAAATTACCAGACCAGCACTTATACATGTATAAAATGCATTATTAAATCCATTCGCTAAATTGTAATGATTATCCATTTCAGTTTGTGTCGTGGCTGAATGGTATGCATTGTATTCTTTATTTGAAAATAATTTACAACCGATACCAGCACCAATCAAACCATAGGTCCAAAGTGTTCTCGAAAGTCCACTTTTAGCACCTCCTGTAACATTACGAACTCCAAGACCGGGGACTAATACTGATAATAAAGCATTTGAAGGGCCTCCTTTGCCATTCACTTTTACAAGTTGATTGTTATTATACTCTTGACTATTAACGATCGCTTTATTTAAATTAAAAGTGTAATTACCAATTGGTGCTTTACTTAGCTCTTTATTAATATTCAAACTATAGAGTTTAAAGTCTCTATTTGTAGAAGAAATTATATCGAGTCTTTTTTTTACCGTTATTGTTGCGTGATTTGCTTCAATTCCATATATAAATTCAGCTTTAGCATTCGCAGAATAACCATTGATAGAAACAGGATTTAATTTCAGATTTTTACTCAATTCATCTAACTTCTTTATAAGGTTTACATCTTGCGATGAAGAAACAAACCTCGTGGTATTGACACCTAAAGTATCTATCTCGCAAATGATTGTTACATCTGATTTCGGAATGTTCTGTTCGTTCAGAAGAAACATCTTTAGCTCATCTACAATTCTTTGATTGTAGATGGCGTAATTTGCCCTTTCGATGTCTTGATAATTATATTTTCTGTATGTTCTTTCTTTTAGAAATACAAGGAAATCATCAATTTCCTTTATTTTACATTTTATTTCATCAATTTTTGTGTTTTGATTAATTAACAAAGCTTTCCCGTACTCTTCTTTTGCCTTTTGGAATTGCTTAGACTTAAAAAAGTCATTTGCATTTTGGTAAAATATGCTTATATCAACTTCGGCAATCTTACTAGATAATATTTCTTCATTTTCAGGTTTTATCGTAATTGCTTCGTTGTACGCTTGTTTTGCAATAGAATATTGTTTTTGATAATAAGCTGATTCTGCCCGTTGTATTGCATTTTGATATTTCTTTTCTTTTTCTTCGGCTTCTCGTGCAATTAGTTCTGCTTCTACCTTTCTTTCTTCAACCTGCTTATAATTGTATATATAAAAGCTGTAATGTATATCAGCTCCACTTTCACTAGACTCTTTCAATTCCTTCTTGAAATTGACTTCATATAGATTATTCCTATAAATACTCTCCAGCCCACGAGAAACAGCATCAGTTGCCTGAATTTTCCTATAACCGTTGCTTGTAAGTTCTGATTTTAATTTATTTAGTTGTATTTCATCTGCAATTGCGTAGGTTATGGCATTATCATAGGTTGAATAAAGGTAAAAGTAAAACCAGCCTTTTGCTAAACCGCTATAGTCATCTTTATCCAAAGCCCAAGTAACCGTTTTATAGTCTTTAGAAACTTCTTCATCACTGTCGTTTGTTTCATTTATGTTCGTAGAGTGGAGTTTCCAGCCTTTTTCAGATAGAAACCTATCAACATAATCTAAATCTTTACATTGTAACAGTTGTAGTAGGTTGTTTAAATTCAGCTGTGCTTTTTGTCTGTGAACTGCCTGTCGTATTTCATTATCTCTGAGCTCCTTTTTATATTGTTGTTTTCGCTTCTGCTGTTCGGCCGCTGCTTTAATGCTTTGGGCGTTACAGTAAAAGTTAATTGATACAAGTAGGGCTAATAATATGCTTTTATTCATCACATTTACTTTCTAGGTTTATCTTATTTTGATTATAATGGAACAGCTGTCGTATTGTCAATAGAATCAGAACTTGCATTCGAGAGTAATAATTTATCTACATTCTCTTTAGAGAAAGCAACATATAATGATACCCAGTAATCATTATTGACAATTATAAAATTCAGTTTTCCATTTTTTTGATAGCCAATATAATCTCCTTTTTTGCATTCAAAATTTATTCCATATCGTTTCCCTATTTCATCTTTTAATCCATTAGCAATTGCTCCACCTTTATCAATAGCATTACCTGTAAAAGAGAATTGATATTCAATTGCAGATAGTTCTTCAGATAAATTAAATTGTTTTGTTGTATTATACCAGCTGTCCGATACCAGCGTATAAATTGGTTGTGAAAAAAAGAATATGGTTTTATTAATATAAATTTCTTCCGTGATTTCATGTATCTCATCGCATTCTGCTACATATTCCCCATTATCTGTCAGGCTGCTTCCGTAAAGCGGGTGATTTACAATGTTTTGTAGTGTTGAAAAATCATTAAATCCGTCAAATGCATTGTTCGTTGCTCGTTCAAAGAATTTTTTAATAAAACTAGTTACATTATAATAGTCTGTTTTTACAGAAGGTAGATGTTCTAAGTTAAAGTTGTAAACCATTTCTAAATTATAATCAGATAAATAAGACTTCATCTCATCGAATTGAGGATTAATGAGATATTTACCCGTTTTATCAATTACACCCCACTTATCCGCATTTTTTACATAGGCGACATCTCCAAAGAACATAGTGGCTTCATCGAATTGTGGATTGATTTCAATTTTTCCTTCTTTATTAATATAGCCATATTTATCATTTTGTTTTATCAGTGCTAGGTTGTTTTTAAAGGAAAAAGCCTCTTCAAATTGTGGATTTACAATTATCTTACCATTCTCACTAATAAAACCGAATAGTTTTCCTGAATAGATTGAGGCCATTCCTTCACTAATTGACATTGCATAATCAAATTGTGGATTAATTACATAGTTTCCTTTTACGTCTATAAATCCAGATTGCTTGCCATTATAAAAAGAAGCTTTCCCATTATGAAAATCCATTACTCCTTGAAATTGAGGATTGATCACAATTTTCCCTGATTTGTTGATAAATCCCCATTTTTTATTCTGACATACAGCTGCATAGCCTTCGTTGAAAGGGCGTGTAAATTCAAACTGCGGATTTACTACTACTTTTCCTGATTCGTCAACAAAACCAAACTTGTCATCAGTGGTTTGAAACATTGCAAGACCTTCTGAAAACCCAAAAGCATATTTTGCCTGCTTTAACTGAAATATTGTTTCTCCCGATTTATTAATACAAGTTGGGTAACCTCCATCAACAACAACAAATGCGAATCCTTCTTTAAAAGGAGTTCCTTCCTTAAATTTTGCAGGTATTTTATATTTTCCATCTTCAGTAATGTATCCTACTTTACCGTCAACTGACAAAACTTTTGCTAAGCCATCACGAAAGAATTGTGCGTCTTTAAATTGTGGGTTAATTTTGTATTCCCCTTTTTTGTTAACATATCCCCACTTCTCTCCCGTTTTTACTGGAATTAGTTCGAAGTTAACCTTGTTTTGATTATTCGAACATGATAGGGCGATAAAACACACACAACTAATCATGAATGTTTTCAATGTAATTTTTCCCATTTTATAATTATTTGAACATTTTATTTTCATACTCTAAGAACTTTTTGCCTTACCTACAACATCTATTATATAATCAACTAACTGCAATTACTTCCGACTTGTATAAATAAAGTATTGATAAATAGTGTTTTATGATAAAAAAGATGCTTGATAGGCAGTTGTGGTTTATGCTTGTCTGTTGTTAGCAGTATTTGGTTGTACGAAAGTCCGTAAACCGCTTGTATGACCTTTGGAAACTGAATCTGCGATTATTATCCAAAATCGGGAAGTAATAGTAGCCCTTTGGCTTTTCATAATCTTCAGCCCGTACTGGATGTAACTGAAAAAATTAACTCTATATTTGTTCACTAAAGTTTTACGTTTATAAGATGGCTCTAAATTAACCGCTTTTTCTTATTGTTGTATGCCAAGCGCAAAATAATTTTAACATTACAGACGAAATGCAAAGCAGCAGGTCTGCTATCCTGTGTGCTATGCGGCATTTAGCCAATTTTTAGTTTTCTAAATGATGCTTTTCGTGTCTCTGCGTTGTATGGATACAAGCACAACCAGCCCCTCACAGTACAGAAATGGTTATTTATTTGCAGTATATGGTAATCTTCCAATGGCCTATACAGCCAGCGATTTTAGCCTTACGACCAGTTCAATCCTATTCCTAGAGTTAATGTACATCTTTTTTATCTCCTGAAGCTCGTACCCGGTCATCGTGACGTATGCAGTGTCGGAGTTTGGGGCCAGAACCCGACAGATATACTCGCCATTTTATGGTGTGTGTGATTTCTTCTCCTAAGCTTGCATCTAACATCTAGCGTTCGGAATTTGTCGTTGGTAAGTTTGGGGTAGAATTTCTCGTCTTCGAGTATCAATATTTTCATCCAAAATATAGAACAAGCGCATTGCTCGTTGCATAATAAAAATATATTTGTAGAAGATACTATTTGGATATAAATCGTCAGACAACGCTACATGAAACCCGCATGGCTAGCAGCCGTAGGCAGCTATGAATAAAATCTTTTGATGCGGGTTGCATCCAACCGTTAAAAACAATTTTATTAGGATGAATGTAAGGATACTTCTACTATTTGCCATGGCCATCTTTGGGTGGTATGGCGCTGCGGCTCAAATCAGCATTAGGTCGGGCAGCAGCACCGAAAACCCCATCAAGATTACCGATCTCTCCGTAAAGGTTAAGGTGGTGGGCAACATTGCCACCACCAGCTTCGAGATGACGGTAACCAACACCTCCAAGCGCGTGCTAGAGGGGGAGCTATCGCTTCCGCTGAATGGCGATCAGGATATCTGCCGCTACGCGCTGGACGTTAACGGCAAGCTACGCGAGGGGGTGCCTGTCGAAAAGATTAAGGCTCGTCAAACCTTCGAGGCTATTGTACGCCGTGGCGTAGATCCTGGGCTGGTTCAAAAGACCAAGGGGAATATCTTCAAAACAAAAATTTACCCCATTGCCCCTAGCGGCAAGCGCACCGTTGCCATCGGGATAACCGAAACGCTTACCGCCAAGGATGGGAAGCTGCTCTACTCGCTTCCGCTGGAGGGGATAGATACCGTTGGCCACTTTACCGTTGATGTTGCCGTAGTAAAAGGCAGCGCCAGCCAAACGCCTAGTACGGATGGGGGCTTCTCGACCATCAGCTTCGATAGCCAGGAGAACACCTACAACCTGAGCTTTAAGCGCGACAGCTATAGGCCCGAAAAGGCGATAAGCTTCGCGATTCCGCAGTTTAATACGTCGAAGGAGCAGCTTTATACCACCGAGTTTGAGGGTAAAACCTTCTTCTACCTGTACGCACAGGCACCTTCGCTGGCGCAGCAGGTGAAGCCAACGCCAGCTACCATTGCCGTGTACTGGGATAACTCCTCTTCGGCAGATCGCCGCGCCATCGGTAAGGAGCTGCAGCTGCTGGAGCTCTACCTCAGTAAGCTAAAAGGAGCCAAGCAGGTGGTGGTATACACCTTTAACCACGAAGTGGCAGCCCCAAAAACGTTTACCGTTACCGACAATGCGGCCTCCCTTATTGCCTACCTGAAATCGGTAAAGAACGATGGGGCAACGCGTCTCGACAATATTCGCTTCAGCAGTAAGGCCAGCGAAATTCTGCTCTTTACCGATGGGGTAAATACCATCTCAACCGATGAGGTTAAGCTGCCATCGGCTCCCGTTTACACCTTTATATCGGCGGCAGGCTGCAACACCAGCATGCTAGGGTATATTGCCAATAAAACCAACGGCGAGGCCATCAACCTACAAAACCAGCAGGTGGAAGCGGCTGTTCTTCCCATGCTCAGCAACAACGAGCGCTTTGTTGGCGTCACCTACGATAAGACCAAGATGCAGGATGTTTACCCAACAACCTCGAAGGCCATAAACGGAAGCATCTGCCTAAGCGGCATACTCCTTAGCGATAAGGCCACGCTAACCGTAAATTACGGTAATAAGCAGGGGGTAACTCAGTCGAAAACCTTTGTTATTGGTAAGGATGCGCCCCAAGATGCCTCGGTGGTACGCCTTTGGGCAAAGATGAAGATTGCCGAGCTGGATACCCGCTACGAGCAGAGTAAGGAGGAGATTGCCGAGCTCGGACAAAAGTTTGGCATTGTTACCCGCAACACCTCCTTCTTGGTGCTCGAAAACGTTAACGACTACGTACAGTACGGCATTGAGCCACCTGCTGAGCTTCGTGCTGAGTACAACCAGCTTATGGCTAACCGCCCAAAACCATCGTCGGATGGATCGGAAAATATCATCAGCCAGAATGCGCAGTACGTAGAAATGCTAAGCGATTGGTATAATGCTAAACCAGCGGTAAAACCCATTAAGAAGAAGCACAGAAAGGGAAAACGAGGAGGGCGTGATGTTGTAACGAGAGACAACGAGATGATGTCGGAATCCATGTTAAGTGAATCGCTTGTAGAGGAAAGGGAAATCGCGCAGGAGGAGGAGCCCGCATTTCAAGCGGTGGAGCCAAACACTCAAAATAGCAACCAGGTTACCAACGCACTTGAAGGACGGGTTGACGGGGTGGTCGTAAATACGCAAGTTGCCACCGAAAGCAAGCGGGAGGACCTCAGCGAAGTTGTTGTAACAGCCTACGGTATACCGCGCAGATCGAATACAACTGGTAGCGCTGTGGAGGTGAAAAGTGGAGGAAAAGGGAAAGATAAAGCAATAGAGCTTCAGCCTTGGATGCCCGATGCTCCCTACCTTCGCGTGCTTCGCGAAACGGCTGCCGACAAGCTCGATTCCACCTACTTTGCGCTAAAGGAGAATAATACAGATCGACCAGCCTTCTTTATTGAGGTTGCCGACTTCTTCTTCAAAAAGGAGATGAAGTCCACCGGTATTAGGGTGCTGCTAAGCTTGCTCGAAATGGATGCCGAGAATCCGGAGCTGCTAAAGATTGCCGCCCACCGCTTGGTGCAGGAGGGCGACTACGCCGATGCCATTCTAATTTACGAGGAGGTAAAGAAGCTACGTCCCGAAGAGCCTCAATCGTACCGCGACCTTGCCGTTGCCTACGAGTTGAGCGGGCAATACCAAAAGGCGCTCGACCTCTACTGCTATATAATGGGTAAGAACTGGAAGCGATTCGACATCATTAAGGAGGTTGTTCTGAACGAGATGAACGCGCTGATTGGGGTACATCGTAAAAAGCTCGACATCTCCAACGTAGAGCCTTCGTACATAATGGCTATGCCCGACGATGTTCGTATAGTAATGGACTGGAGCACCAACGACAACGATATCGACCTTTGGGTAGATGATCCCTCTAAGGAGCGATGCATGTATAGCCACAAGCGTACCGCGGCTGGAGGAAAAATATCGGCAGACTTTACGGGTGGATATGGTCCCGAGGAGTTTATCATCAAGAAGGCTATCCCTGGCGAGTATAAGGTTTACACGAACTACTACTCCGATGGAAGGCAAAGTCTTACTGGTCCAGCTACCATATACCTTACCCTTTACACCAGCTACGGAACGCCCAAGCAGGTACGAAAAAGCATTGCCGTACAGCTTAAGGATAATAAGGAAAGCATCTCCATTGGTAGCATCACCTTTACTCCCGGCAGGTAATTCGAGGATTAGATATAGCTGCATAAAGGTCGCCAGCTAGGCGGCCTTTTGCTTTTATAAAAGGGAGGAGTATTGCGATATGCGATATGAGTAGTGCGATTTGAGATGTGAGATATGAGTAATGAGTAGTGGGATTTGCGATATGAGATGTGAGATGTGCGATTTTTTTGCTGATGGTTCTTTTCTTATAATGCTTCCTTGGATTCATATGCATATTCTAAAGCAGGCGGACTTCATGCTGGTATTAACTTTTACGTTACTTTTTTGGCGCAAAAAAGTAACCAAAAAACATGGCGGAAA